>PLMM01000172.1 GCA_003142495.1 Gemmatimonadota bacterium
TCCGCCTCGTCGCGCACGCCGCCCACGGAGATGCGATAGAACTCGCGCCCGATCGAGATCGCGATCGCTTCGCCGAGCGATGTCTTCCCGGTGCCCGGAGGGCCGACGAAGCAGAGAATCGGCCCGTGCGTGCCGCCGCCGCGCAGCTTGCGCACGGCGAGATACTCGAGAATGCGCTCCTTGGCCTCGCCGAGCCCGTAGTGCCGGACGTCGAGCGCCTCCTGCACCTTCTGCAGCTCGATCTGCTCCGTGCCCGAGCGCTTGTTCCACGGCAGCGCGATGATCCAGTCGAGATAGGTGCGAATCACCTGATACTCGCTCGCGGCCGGCGAGAGCATGCGCATGCGCTCCGTCTCGCGCCGCGCCTCCTGCATCACCTTCTCGGGGAGCCCCGCCTCTTCGATCTTCTTCAGCAGATCGACTGCTTCCTTCTCGCCCGGATCGGTTTCGCCGAGCTCCACCTGGATGGCGCGCAGCTGCTGACGCAGATAGAACTCGCGCTGGTGCTGCTCGATCTTCACTTCCGTTTGGCGCTTGATGTCCTCCATCACGCGCGCGCGCTGCACCTCGCGCTCGAGGCGCGTGAGCACGAAGCGGATGCGCTCGCCGATGTCGAGTCGCTGGATGACCTCGTCCTTGTCGGCGATGCGGAAGTTCATGTTCGTGGCCGCGAGATCGGCGAAGCGCCCGGGGTCCGACATGTTCATCTTGAGGATCGCGGGCACCTCGTCCGGAATACGATCCACCAGCTCCGCCAGCGTCTCGGCCGCATTCACCAGGCGGGCCATGAGCTCTTCGCCGTGGATCGGATCAAGCGGCGTCTCGGGGGCGGGTCTGATGCGCGCGATCGGGTACGGGTCGCGCTGCTCGACGCCCTCGATGATGATCCGCCTGAGCCCCTGTAGCGTGATCTGCACCGTGTCGCCGGGAAGGTTGATCCGCTCGTGCACCCGCGCGGCGACGCCTACCCGGCCGAGGAAGGCCGAGGGGTCGATTGCCTCGTCGTGATCGCCGCTGGCGACGACCAGGCCGACGATCAGCCCCGCCTCGTCGTGGGAGCGGATGATCGAGAGGTTCTCCGGCGCGCCCATCTGGACCGCGATGGTGCCGAGCGGGTAGACGATCGTCGACCGCAGCGCCATGAGGGGGAGCGTTGGTGGCAGCTCGGACTTGAGGATCTCTTCTTTGCGCTGCGCTCGGGCCATGGATACCTGGTGGGGGGCTCGGGGCAAAACAGGTCGGCTCGGATTGCCCTAAATACTAATCACGTATATGTTTAAAGGCTATGTTCGATGAACTGAGCGAAAAGCTCGACGCCGTATTTTCGCGCCTCCGCGGGCGCGGTGTATTGACGGAAGCCGACATCAAGGAAGGGATGCGCGAGGTTCGCCGCGTCCTCCTCGAGGCTGACGTCAATTTTGCGCTCACCCGTGAATTTCTCGAGCGCGTCGAAGCGAAAGCGGCCGGTGTGGCGGCCCTCCGCAGCGTGTCCCCGGGGCAGCAGCTCGTCAAGATCGTGCACGACGAGCTGGCCGCCATGCTGGGCGAGAAGCGCGAGGGGCTGCGCATTGGCACCGTCCCGCCGGGGATCGTGCTCATGGTAGGGCTCCAGGGCTCGGGAAAGACCACCACTGCGGCGAAGCTCGCGCGCAAGCTGAAGGCGGAGGGGAAGCCGCCTCGCCTCGTCGCCGCGGATGTGTACCGGCCTGCAGCGATCGACGAGCTCGAGACGCTTGGCGTACAGATCGACGTCCCCGTCTTTCTGGATCGCGAGAGCAAGGACGTGGTCAAGATCGCGAAGCGCGGCATCGAGGAGGCGCGTCGCAATCGCGATCGCGTCGTGATCATCGATACGGCGGGACGGCTGCAGATCGACGACGACATGATGAACGAGCTGCGCCGCCTGAAGGAGGCGGTGAAGCCGGACGAGATTCTGTTCGTCGCCGACGGCATGACCGGGCAGGACGCCGTCAAGATCGCGAAGGGCTTCGACGACGCGCTCGGCATCACGGGCGTGGTGCTGACGAAGATGGACGGCGACGCGCGCGGTGGTGCGGCGCTGTCGATTTACGGCGTCACGAAGAAGCCGATCAAGTACATAGGCGTGGGCGAGAAGATCGACGCGCTCGAGGAGTTCCACCCCGAGCGCATGGCGGGGCGGATTCTCCAGATGGGAGACATCGTCTCGCTCGTCGAGAAGGCGCAGGGCGCGTTCGACGAAGAGGAGTCGAAGAAGCTCGAGAAGAAGGTGAAGCGCGAGGGGCTCGATCTCGAGGACTTCCTCACGAGCATGCGTCAGATGCAGAAGCTCGGGCCGCTCGAGGGTGTGCTCAAGATGCTGCCGGGTGTGAACGCGAAGATGCTCAAGCAGGCGAACATCGATCCGAAGCGCATGAAGCACATCGAGGCGATCGTGCTCTCGATGACGAAGGAAGAGCGGAAGACTCCGGGGATCCTCACCGGCTCGCGCAGGGCGCGCATCTCGAAGGGGTGTGGACGCCCCGTGAGCGAGGTGAATCGGCTGCTCGAGCAGTTCCGCGAGATGCAGAAGATGATGAAGAAGATGGGGAAGGGCGGCGGGGGCCGGATGCAATTTCCAGGAATGCCGGGTGGAATGCCCCCGCGCATGGGCGGCCGCTGAGTTAGCTTTCTGCAATACCCCGGGTGCGCACCGGATATTCCGGATCGCGCGATGAGCCCGCGTACCATGACACACTCTGTTGGGAGAGACGCAATGGTCAAGATTCGCCTGCGCCGCGTTGGACGTAAGAAGCTTCCCGTCTATCGCATCGTGATCGCCGACGCGCAGAGCCCGCGCGATGGCCGCTTCATCGAGTTGATCGGCCAGTACAACCCGCGAATCGCAGAGGGTGGCTTGAAAGTGGACGCGGATCGCGCGAACTACTGGCTGAACGTCGGCGCGCAGCCGACGGACACCGTGCGCTCGCTGCTTCGGAAGGCTGGGGTGATGAAGGGGCGTCACGAGGCGCGCGTAGCGGCCAAGCGCAGCGGGAGCGCGGTTGCCGTGAACGAGAACGCCGCGGAGTAGCATGCCCTCGCCCGAATGGGTCATCGTCGGGCGGTTGAGAAAATCGCACGGGCTCCGCGGAGAGATCATCGTGGAGCCGATCACAGACGCGCCGGCCGAAGTCTTTTCGGCCGGCCGTGTGCTTTTCGCGGGTGATGCGAACGGCGATCCGCTTGCTACGCCGGGCGAGCTCACGGTTGGCGAAGTGCGTCCGCACATGAACGGGCTGCTCATTGTGCACTTCGACGAGATGCAGGGTCGCGACGATGCGGCGCGGTGGACGAATCGCTATCTCTTCGCCCCTGCAACGGAGCTGGAGCCGCTCGGCGAGGGTGAGGTCTACCAGCACGAGCTCGAGGGGATGCAGGTCGTGCTCGAGTCCGGAGAGCCGGTCGGCACGATCACCAACGTGTTCGAGCTTCCGCAGGGGCTCGCGCTCGACGTCGAGCGCCCGCAGGGATCGGTGCTGATCCCGTTCAACGACGTGTTCATCCACGAGGTGAGGCGTGCGGAGCGGATGGTCGTGATCGCGCCGCCGCCCGGCCTGCTCGACTGATGCTGCGGGTCTCGATCGTCACGATCTTCCCCGAGTTCTTTACTGCACCGCTCGGACTCAGCATTCCATCGCGAGCGGCGGCGGCGGGAAGTGCGAGCTATCGCGTGATCGATCTCCGCGACTTCACCCACGATCGGCATCGCACGGTGGATGACGCGCCCTTTGGCGGCGGCCCCGGAATGGTGATGAAGCCCGAGCCGTTCTTCGAGGCGGTCGAGTCGATCGGGGCGAGGGCGCCGATCCTTCTCGTGTCGGCGCGCGGCAGGGCGTTTCGCCAGGCGGATGCGGTGCGCTACGCGAAGGGAGAGGAGCTGACCATTCTCTGCGGGCATTACAAGGACGTCGACCAGCGCGTCGCCGATCACCTTGCGACCGAGGAGATATCCCTCGGCGACTTCGTGCTGAGCGGAGGAGAGCCTGCTGCGCTCGCGATCGTGGACGCGACGGCGCGGTTGCTGCCGGGCGCGATGTCCGATCTGGAGAGCGCGCGAACGGATTCGTTCTGGGACGGCAGCGAGCTGAGTGCGCCGAGCTATACGCGGCCGGCGGAGTATCGTGGCCAGCGGGTGCCGGAGGTGCTGATGTCCGGCGATCACAGGAGGATCGCGGAGTGGAGAGCGTCGGAAGCGGAGCGGCTATCGAAGGCGCGCGGGCAGGGGCGGAGCTAGATCACACACGGGGTATTTAGAGGCTCCACGACGGCGTAGTGGGTCGCATTTGGTGAGCTTTTACTCATGTGTATGGTGGTCCGTCTATCTAGCAATCGCAGCTGGTGAGCCTGTCAAAAGGAGTTGTCTGGCCGCTCAGTCAGCGAAGCATTAGACCGCGTTTAGCATGCTGGTGTTTCAGAGGGTGCGATAGTACTCTGGGTGCGGCGCGAGAGCGTCGAGCTCGTCTTCCCAAATCCTGTCACGATCGCATCCACGCTCTATGCGAACGCGTTGCTGTTTGTTGTGTCCACTTCCTAGTTGTCGCACGGTTACTGAGCCGCAGGTTTAGTATTGTGGGCAAACCCGTCGAAAGGCGGTGACGCAAAGCCACGAGGCTACCGCATTGTTCGCAATGCCAAGCTAGTCGGGTTGTCGCGCGGACCCTTTTTAAGGAGTCCCACGATATGAGGCACCTCCTCGCTGGATGCTTCGGCATTCTCTGTATTGCCGCTTGCAACGACGCTTCGACTGCGCCATTGCCCGCGCTAGCGTCCGCTCCGAAAGCTCCCGCGATCGCGCCTTCCGCGGATGTCATCAAGGGCCACTACATCGTCGTTCTGAAGTCTGGTGCGCCCTCCTCGGAGGCGCTCGTCCATCGCCACGCGCTCAGCAAGGCGCTCAAGATGGATCAGAAATTCGGAACCGTGATGCACGGCTTCTCCGCCGCCGTCTCCGATGAAGACATCGACAGCCTGCGCAACGATCCCGACGTCGAAAGCATCGTGCAGGATCGCTACGTCCATCAGCTCGGCACCGAAACCGGAATGGGTTGGGCGCTCGATCGTGTCGACCAGAAGCTCATGCCGCTCAACGGCGCCTTTGCCTACGGCGCGACCGGCGCCGGTGTCAACATATATGTAGTCGATGGTGGCATTCGCTACACGCACTCGGAGTTCGGCGGGCGCGCCAAGTTCGCCTTCGACGCACTCGGCGGCAATGGCTCTGATTGCAACGGTCACGGCACCGGCGTCGCCGGCATTGCGGCCGGCAGCGTGCACGGCGTCGCCAAGTCGGCCACGATCTGGTCGGTTCGCGTCTTCCCGTGCAGCGGCACGTCGACGCTCTCCACCATTCTCGCCGGCGTCGACTGGGTCACCGCGAATCACAAGTCACCCGCGGTCGCGAATCTGAGCCTTGGCGCTGCTGCTGCGCCGATCCTCGATACGGCCGTCGAGCGCTCCATTCGCTCTGGCGTCACGTACGTGACCGCCGGCGGTAACAACGGCGGCGATGCCTGCGCGATGTCACCGGGCAAGCTCAAGGACGTGATCAACGTCGGCGCGACCGATCCGTCGGACACGCGTGCCTCGTGGTCGAACTACGGGTCGTGCATCACCATGTTTGCGCCGGGCGTGTCGGTTGCTTCCTCCGACTACTACTCCGATGTCGCGTTGGCGAACTGGAACGGCACGTCGATGGCCGCTCCGATGGTGTCCGGCGCGGTTGCACTCTACCTGCAGGGGCACCCCACGGCGACGCCAGCCACCGTTCGTGCGGCGATCGTTGGAAACGGCACGGCCGCGACGGTGAAGAACCTCTCCGGCTCGGGTGACAAGCTGCTGTACACGGCATGGATCGTCTCGGGCACGGCCACGCCGCCGGTTGCTCCGACACCCGCACCGATCCCCGCTGTCGGCGGCGTCGGCGTCTCGTATCGCTGCGCGTCACAGGCGTGCGCCTTCGACGCCGGCGGCTCCGCGCCGACCGGGGGTGTGACGTCCTACAGCTGGACGTTTGGCGATGGCAATACCGCCACGGGTCGGAGTGTCGCCCACACGTACGCCACGACCGCTTCGAGCTACACCTGGAGCCTCACGATCGTGACGGGCACCGGCAAGAAATATTCGACGAGCAAGGCGGTCACGCCTGCGAGTGCCAGCGGCTCCTCGACCAGCACGGCACCCACCTACGTCCCTCCGACCTCCGCCACCCCTGTTCCAGCTCCGATCAGCGGCGTTGGTGGGGTAGGCGTCTCCTACGCCTGCAACTCGGCAAAGCTGTGCGTCTTCGATGCGAGCGGCTCGCAGCCCACCGCGGGCGTCACGTCCTATAGCTGGACCTTTGGGGACGGATCGACGGCGACGGGCCGCAATGTCTCACACAGTTACGGTGGCGCGGCGAGCTACACGTGGACGCTCGCGATCGTCACGGGTACGGGGAAGAAGTACTCGACCGGCAAGTCGATCGCACCGGCGGGCGCCGCTGGATCCTCGACGAGCATCGTTCCGACGTACGTCCCGCCGGCCGTTCCGCCGGTGGCCAGCAGCTTCACCGCGAGCTTCACGGTGAGTTGCACCGTGAAGCACGTCTGTTCCTTCGACGCGAGCGCCTCGACGATTCCGAAGGGTTTGTCGTCGTTCAACTGGACGCTCGGCGACGGCTACCAGGCTACTACGTCGAAGGTGGTCCATAGCTACTCCGGCGCGAAGTCGGTGAGCGTCAAGCTCAAGATCATCGACAAGACTATGGCATCGATGTCGCTCACGAAGACGATCGCAGTCCCCTGATTCTGCAGTGCTCCCGCGCGTGACGCGGGTGGTGTCTCAAGAGGAAAGGGTTGCGCAGAACGGCGAGCACGTGCCTCGCCGTTTTTGCGCGTTTGGGTGCTTGCCCGCCGGCTTAATCGGCCCGGACTATTGAGTTAGCGGGCTCGAGCCCTTAACTTCCGAGTCTTCCCACGACACTTTTTCCGGGCCCCGTTCGACGGCCCCGAGCGCCCTATGCATGTATTCATCGAGACCCAGAAGGAATTTCTCCGCACCGACATCCCGCCCTTCCGCGCCGGCGACACGCTGCGCGTGAACGTGCGTGTCAAGGAAGGAGAAAAGGAACGGCTGCAGGCGTTCGAAGGCGTGTGCATCGCCAAGCGCGGCAGCGGCGTCAGCGAGACCTTCACCGTTCGCAAGATCTCCAACGGCGTCGGTGTCGAGCGCATCTTCCCGATCCACAGCCCCATGCTCGGCGACGTGCACGTCGTTCGCCGTGGCCGCGTCCGTCGCGCGAAGCTCTACTATCTGCGCGCCGCCACCGGCAAGGCCGCACGGATCAAGGAGCGCAAGATTCAGATCGCACGCCCGGTCTAGCAGTTCGGGCGAGGGATCCGCGTACAGTGCATCGGGCGCGGTGGACGACGATCGAGCGGGAGCTGCGCCGTACTGGTGGCGCGCTCATCGCCGGCGTCGATGAAGTCGGACGGGGCTCCCTTGCGGGCCCCGTCGTCGCATGCGCGATCGTCATGCCCCCCGACTCGCGCGCGCTGCGCGGCGTCGATGACTCGAAAATGCTCACGCCACTCGCTCGCGAGCGGCTCGTCTACCAAATCATGGAACGCGCCGTGAGTCTCGGTCTCGGCGCGGCATCGGCGCGAGAGATCGATCGCATCAACATCTATCACGCGAGCACGCTCGCGATGCAGCGCGCCCTCGCGCGACTCAAGGTTTCGCCCGATCACGTGCTCATCGACGGCCGCCCGATTCGCGCACTCGGCGTCGAGCATCACGGAATAGTCGATGGCGATGACAAGTGCTTCAGCATCGCGTGCGCATCGATCGTCGCGAAGGTGACGCGTGATCGACTGATGGCGAGTCTTGCGCGCCGGCATCCGCACTACTCGTGGGATCACAATTGCGGATACGCCACACGTCGTCACATCGACGCGCTGCAGGCGCACGGCAGCTGCGCGCATCACCGGCGGTCGTTCGTTGTGAAGGCGTTGAGCCCCGATGCGTTGGTGTTGGAGATCATCGAAAGTTCGGACGCAGATCACGAAGCGACCGAAAGCGGAGATGAGATCTCGCTCATGTGATGATCACACTGCGACGCGCGTGAGGTGTGTCACAGCACAGCCTCAGGCACGCTTTTAGCTTATTCTCGTTGCATTGAAGAGCTAGAACCGGTCACAGCGTCTACATGGAGAGAGAATATGAACGGTCACTTTAAGATGTTTGCGGCAATCGCGCTCGTGGCTCCGGTCATGGCCGGTTGCGCCAGCAAGGGTTTCGTTCGCGAGCACATCGCGGCCGAGCAGGTGCGCGCCGATGCGCATTCCGATTCCGGCGTGAGCGCGGAGCGCTCCGCGCGCATGTCCGCGGATAGCTCGCTGACTCTCGATGTCGCGTCGCTCCGCAAGGATCTCGACAGCCTCCGCATCGAGTACGGCGCCAAGATCACGGCGCTCGAGAACGGCATGCAGTTCGCCCTTCCCGTGCACTTCGCGTACAACGACGCGACGATTCGCGATGAAGACAAGGCGGCGCTCGATCGCTTTGCGAAGGTTGCGACCAAGTACTATCCGGGCTCGAAGATCACGGTCGAAGGCTTCGCCGATCCCGCTGGCAGCGTCAAGTACAATCTCGACCTGTCGAAGAAGCGCGCTGCCTCCGTGCAGTGGTACCTGTCCTCGCAGGCCGGCGTGACCGATCAGATCGACGCGATCGGCTACGGCAAGACGCGCCTCGTGGTTCCGAACGCTTCTGGCGATCAGCCGGGCGCGGACCAGAACCGCCGCGTGGTGTTCGTGATCGAGAGCGCGCAGGCGCAGGCGTCTGGCGTTGCGATGACGGCGCAGTAAGACTCTCCCTGTAGTGAAGGCCCAAGCACGCGGCGCGCCGAAAGGCGCGCCGCGCTGCTTTTATGGGTTCCGGTGCGCGTGGTCGAGCGTGAACCCTTAGTCTGCTCGCTCGACCACGCTATCCGACGCGCGGCGGTGCTGCGTCGTGTCGGGCGACGCGCTTTCGCGCTTGTCGCGCCAGTGCAGGACGAGCTCCGGCGCGATCGCCACCGCGAGCAGCGTCACCGGTAGATTCTGGATGAGCTGCAGCAGCAGCGCGACCGCCACTGCCGATGCCTTGTCGAGACCGAGCGCCTGGGCGGTGACGCCGTAGACCACCTGGAAGACGCCCACGTTGCCCGGCGTGGCGCGCACGAGGAAGCCGACGTTTGCCGTGATGAGCGTCGTCACGCTGCCGACGATGCTGATCGGAAAGTGCGCAGCTACGGCGACGAGATGGTACGTCGCGATCTGTGCGGCCCAGTTCACGAGCGAGAGCAGCATCGCGAGCGCGATGCGCTGGAGTGTGAGGATGTTGCGGACACTGATCATGAAGCGATCGAGATAGCTGCGCACGCGTCCGACGAGCGTGTGCGGATAGACGGTCGTCGCGACGTTCCCCGGCGAGCGACGCAGCAGCGCACCGAAGAGCACGATGATCCCGAGCAGCACGCCGACAGCGGCGTAGCGCCACCGCGCGACCTCGTGCGGCATCGGCAGCAAGAAGGCGGCGGCGGCCATGAGCGCGATGTAGCCGATGAGATCAAAGAGCCGCTCGAGCGCGAGTGCGGCGAGCACCGCCGCGCTCGACGCCTGCGATGCGCGCGTGACGAAGACGACGCGCGCCGCATCGCCGCTGTTCGCGACGAGGATGTTGTTGAGCCCCGCACCTGCGACGGTCGCCTTCACCGCGAGCGCCAGCGACGGCACGCCGACTGCGCGCAGAAAGATCCACCACGTCACCGCCTTCGCGGCGAGCGTCACCAGATTCGCGAGCGTCGCTATGCCAAGAATGGGGAGCGATGCCGAGCGGATGGCGGTCCATGCGGCACTCCAGTCAATGGTGCGGCCGTAGAGCACGACGGCCGCGAGCATCGCGATCGAGAAGATCCAGCGCAGCGCCCTCTTGGTAGTCGACGTCATGCGCCGAGGTGGCGGGCGAGCTGCGTGGCGGCACGGTGGCCGCTGCGTATCGCGCCGTGCACGGTGCCGCTGTCGGCCTCGCCGACGGTTGCCTCGCCGGCTACGTAGAGNNTGGATAGCTGTATGCGCCGCGCGCGAAGGGATCGTCTTCCCAGTTGTGCGTCCAGCTGTCGACGAGAAGCTCGCCGAGCTTCGCGCGCGGAAGGCCGAATACGCGCGCAGCCGCGGTGATCGCGCGGTCGCGGCGCTCGCTTGCGCTCACGAGCGCGAGTGCGGCGCCACGGCGCCCGCCTGCCCACGCGACGATCATGGGCGCGCGCTGGGGCGCGAGCGTCCAGAACACGGGAACGTCGGGATCGGAGCTCTGGATGAAGCTGAGCTTCGCGAGCTTCCCCTTCTTCCAGAATTCCTCGCGAAAGAGCATCACGATGCGCGTGACGGGGCCGGTGGTGACGAGGGCGAGCGCATCTTCGTGCTTGGGAATCGCGGGGTGGATGCTCACGGCGCCCGGATCGCCCGGGCGCGCCTGCAGCACGCCGATCGGGAGCGTGATGACCGCGGCCTTCGCGGAGTAGCTTCCCTTCGAGCTGTCGACGTGCACGGCGCCGGGCTCCCACTCGATGTGCGTCACCACGGTGCGGAGATGCACGGAGTCGTGTGGCTTGCGCGCGAGCCATCCGGGCACGTGATCGTAGCCGTCGAGCACGCGCCCGGTGCGCTGCTCCGCAGCATCGCCGTGCGGGCTCCCGCCCTCGGCCAAAGCGCGCTCGCTGATGCGTAGCGAATCGGCGGCGTGAAAGTTCTCGACGAACTCGCGCGCGAGTGTGCGGTCGCGCGCGAAGTTGCGGCCGCCGGGCGACGTCGCGAGAAACTCGTGGAAGGACCGATCAGGATCGCGGCTCGCGCTCATGCGCCCCATGATGTGCGCGAGCCGCCCCCAGAAATCCTTCGATGGAACGCGATTGCGGCCGCGTTGCTCCCAGCGATCGTCGGGGATGTCGACGGCGAGCAGCCCGGCCTCGCGCACAATCGCCATCGCCTCCGGCGCGCTCCCGTGAATGAACTCGGCGCCGAGCTCGATCGGGGCGGGCGCGCGCGGGTCGCGGTGCGTGAAGATGCGTCCGCCGATGCGGTCGCGCGCCTCGAGCACCTCCACGCGCACGCCGCGCTCGCGCAGGGCGCGCGCGGCAGCGAGACCGGAGACGCCTGCGCCGATGACAATGACATCGGTTCGCGTTGCTTTTCCCACCTTGCCTCCGTGAATCGCTGATGCGAGCCGGGCGCTCTAACGCACGAAGGCGGCCAGCCCCGCGGCGGCGACCTGCTCGTCCTGCGCGGCCGTGACGCCACTGACGCCGATTGCGCCGATCGACTGCTCGTCAACGAAGATCGGAAGCCCGCCCTGCATCGGCAGCGCGCCCTCCACCGCGAGGAGTGCGAGGCGGCCGCTGGCGACGGATTCCTCGAGGAGCCTCGAGGGCCGCTTGAAGCGCGCCGACGTGCGCGCTTTGCCAATCGCGACCATGTCGCTGGCGGGCTGCGTGTTCTCGAGGCGGCTGAAGGCGACGAGCCCGCCCGATGCATCGACGATGGCGATCGAGACGTTCCAGCCGTTCTTCAGTCCTTCCGCTTCGGCGGCAGCGAGCATGGCCTTGGCGCCCGCGAGCGTGAGGGCGGGGATCGTCTTCGTGTGCGACATGGTGGGTGGCGGAGAGAGGAGGCTGCGCGTGGAAGGTCGATGCAAAATATACGTTCGACCGTGGCGCGCAGGAGACCTTCGCTTGGCAGCGGACACTTAGCTTTCTGAGGATTCACTTCACATCTTGCCCCAGGCAGAGCGCATGCGCACGATCGCCGTTGTCGTTGGAAGCATCAGTCGTGATTCGATTAATCGCCGTGTCGCGGAGGCGCTCACGTTGCTCGGCAAGGATCGTTTCGCGTTCGTCGACGTGCGCATCGACGACTTCCCGCTGTTCAACATGGACATTGCGAAGGAGCCGCCGCCGCCGATCGTGCGAATGAAGAAGGAGATCGCGGACGCGGATGGCGTCATCTTCGCGACGGCCGAGCACAATCGGTCGGTGCCGGCGGCGCTCAAGAATGCGATCGACTGGGGCTCACGTCCGGCGGGGCAGAGCTGCTGGATCGGGAAGCCGACGGGGATTCTGGGCGCGTCGACCGGGCAGACGGGAACGGCGGCGGCGCAGCAGCACCTGCGAAATATTCTTTCGCCGCAGCAGATGGTCATGATGGGCCAGCCGGAGTTGTATCTTCACTGGAAGGAGGGTCTCATCGATGCGACGGGGCAGGTGACCGACGAGGCGGTGAAGAAGCGGCTGGAGCTGTTTCTCGAGCGCTTTGCGGCGTGGGTGGAGCGTGTGAGCGTGAAGAGCGCGTGAGCTGCTGCGCGGGTCACGAGGGAACGAACGCGAACGGAGAATGGGGATGGCGAACGAGATCCTGGTTGTGGATGCGCAGGGGTACGAGTGGACGTGCACATACGTGGTGACGGCGGGCGGCGGGGTTGCTTCGGGCGAGGCGGAGGAGGGGAGTGAGGGGCAGGAGCACTACTGGCGATGCGTGCGTGGCGAGCATGCGCGGACGATCGCGGTGCCGCTGCACATCGATTTTCGCACGCTGAGCGATGAGGAGCGCACGAAACTCGTCGAGGATGCGTTCAATGTTTCGGGGGAATGGGAGCGGCAGTAGCGAGCGTGAAACGCGGGCGGGCTTGAGAACAGGGCGGGAGTTTCTGAGATTTGAGGGTCGCTGGGGATAGCGACGAGAAAGACCCGATAGCTCAGCTGGTTAGAGCAACGGACTTTTAATCCGTAGGTCCTGGGTTCGATCCCCAGTCGGGTCACTGGAATTGCGGGTTGTTCTTGACACCAAGGCGATGTGCAGCTCTCACGCCCAAGAGGTCTCTCAAGGCGCGATTCTGTGCACGTACTTCACTGTGAGCGCGCCCGCCAGCGGATGCGCGAGTACCTGGTGTTCCGGAAACCGAAAGCGCGCGCCGGGCTCAGTGGTGTACCCGGAATTCCACACGACGAAGAGATCATCGCCGATCACCGGCATCCAGTGAAAGCGAAAGTCGAAATCGACGCGGTCGGTTTCGTTCTCGAGCTGCACGAATCCCAGCACATCCGCTCGCGTGTTGAAGGCGTACTCTGCGCGCGCACCCGATTCGATTGCGGTGAAGCGACCAGTTGACAACTCGACCTGACTGCGCGTGAGATTGGCCCCGAGCACCACGTGACCTCCGCTTCGCCACGTCGCTGACAGATCAGCCTCGGTATCGTGCCCATCGTAGAATCCACCCCAGTTTGCGCGCAGCGAAACGCTCAGGGGACGTTGGGAGGCGCTCACGTATTCCACTTGCCCCCGTGTCCACCAATAGCGCCCCGGCTGAATGGTCGTCGTGCGAAAAATGTTGAATGGCTCGCTCGGAGCGTCCATGAGTCGCTGCACGCGAATCGCGAACTCGTCACCTGATTGAAATCCGACCCCGAACGGAATGAACTCGAAGCTTGCCGTTTGCCAATCCTGCACGTTCGCTAGAGAGCCGTGCTCGTTCGCGACTATGTCCCAACTCGGAATGAGCTCGAAGTCGAGCTGCCGCACTCCAGGAATTTTCGGACGCGGCATGAAGTCGACGAAACCGGTGGTTTCCCAGATTCCCGTGCGCTGCACGAAACCGAGCATCGGTGTGAAGCCCTGATCAATCCGGTAGAGCGACACAAAGTTGTCGAACAGGTCATTCGGATAGTCGGTTGACAAGCGCCACGCGAGCGGAGTGCCCGATGCCGAGTCGGGCACGTGGGTCGCCGCAACCCAGAATTTCGGCTCGATATTTTGCCAGTGAATGACCAGCGGCAGGTCGACATCCAGACCTCCGGCGCGCTCGACGTCCGTGACGCCGGGCCCCGACCGTTGCATCGCGATGGCTCCGATGTACGAACGATCGAAGAGGTCGTGCTTCACCCTCACGATGGCGTCGTTCGCGCCGTCTTCGCCGCCGGTGCGCGCGTCGAGAGCGCCAATCGACCACGGCCCCGCCTTTCCGTAAAGCCGCGCGCCACCGAGAATAGGAACCGTAGTTCCGCTGTCCGTGAGGCCGATTCTCCGGGAGTAGAACAGCTGCGCGTGTTGCGCGGTACCGAAGTCAAAAATCCCACTGGACTCGAGAAAGAACTCCCGCTTCTCGGGAAAGAAGGTCGGAAACCGAGTGAGGTTGATGACTTGCTGGTCGACCTCGACCTGCGCGAAGTCGGTGTTCACGGTGAGGTCGGTCGTTAGCGTCGAGGAAAGTGCGATCTTCGCATCGCCGCCAACTTTCCCACTCACACCGGCTCTGGGTAGCTGATTGCCCACACTATCGTGAGAGCTCTGGTTTGCCTGTCCCAGGACGTACGGCCGCAGGTCGACGTCGCGTCGCCGATCGAGCCGGCCGAAGCCAGTGAGCT
>PLMM01000075.1 GCA_003142495.1 Gemmatimonadota bacterium
GTGCGGCAGCTCGGCGCGCGCGAGCGCGAGGAGGCCGGCGTCGATCTCGACCGGAACCTTCTCGCGATTTCGAAAGGCGATGATGCCGACGATGAGCGCGACCGCGACGACGAGCGAGATCGCGAGCACATCCTCGTGTTTGCGAATACGTCCGAGAACGAGCACCGCCGTCGAGCCGAATATCCATCCGATGGCGGTGAAGAGCGCGCCCCAGCTCCAGCAGGAGATGCCGCTGCCGATCAGATACTGCGCAACGGGCATCTCTGCCGCGCCGCACGCGATCGGCAGCGGAATCCGCGCGCCATACGCGTAGCGCACGGCGATCGACGCGCGCCACGGATGACGGCGCACCGCGCCGAGCAGCTTCTCCATCGGCCGCATGAGCTTCGGGAAGCGCGCAGCGAGCTTCACCGCGCGCCAGCGGCCGAGCGCGTAGAGCGCGATGTCCGCCACCCAGCTGCCGATCGCGCACGCCGCCGCCGCCTGCGCGACGCCCAGATGCCGCTGGTGCGCCGCGAATCCCGCGAGCACGGGCGCAGCCTCCTCCGTGATGATGCTCGTCGCGCCGAGAGTGACGTACGCCCAGAGTCGCGAGATGGTGCTGAGAATCGTCGGCGCGAGAGCGGCGAAGTGCCCGTGATGCTGCATCCCTTATCTACACCTCGCGGAGCGCCGTCATCGGCGTCTCGGCGAACACATCCCGCGCGGCGAAGAGGCCGGTCACGATCGTCAGCAGCATGGTCGCCGCAGCGACGAGCGCGAGAGAGAGCGGTGCGACAGCGAAGGGCGCCTTGAAGATGAAGTGCACCGCTGCCCAACCGCCGCCCACCGCGAGCACGATGCCCGCAACGCTGCCGATCGCACCCAGCAACGCGTATTCGGTGAAGAGCATGCGCACGATCTGCGCGCGCGTCGCGCCGAGCGTCTTGAGCAGCACGCTCTCGCGCACGCGCTGACGGCGCGAGGCGGCGATCGCGCTCACGAGCACGAGCACGCCGGTGACGACGCTGAAGAGCGCCATGAATCGAACGGCGAGCGAGACGCGATCGAGAATCTTGCCGACGGCATTTTCGATGAGTGAGAGATCGATCGTCGAGACGTTGGGGAATCGCTGCACCGCGTCGCGTTGCAGCGTGGCGCGAGCACCGTCGTCATTCACGCGCGTGAGCAGAACGAAGGATTGCGGCGCCTCACGCAGCGCCGCTGGCTGGAACACGACGAAGAAGTTCGGCTCGAAACGCGCCCACTGCACTTCGCGCAGGCTCGTGACACGCGTGCGGATGCGCACGCCCTGCACATCCCAGGTGATCGTGTCGCCCACGAGCACTCCGAGCTCTTCGGCGAGGCTCTGCTCGAGAGAGACCTCGAACACGCCGTCCGCGTTGGGCCCGGACTGCGTCCACCACTTTCCCGCGACGATCTTTTCGCTCGAGGCGACCGAGTCCCGATAGCTCGATCGATACTCGCGGCGCACCGCCCACGACGGGCGCGCGCCCTCGCCGTTTCGAGATCCTGCGCCGCGCGGCGCACCATCGCGGGAAGTGCTCGCGCTGTCGGCACCGCGTCGCGGCGGCGCCATCGGCTTCCGGCTCGTGTAACCCGCGATTCGCATCGGCACGATCGGCGTGCGCGAGAGCACCGGGAGTGCGCGCGCACGAAGCATCGAGTCCAGCGCAGAGGCCTGATCCGTTTGCACATCGAAGAACGCGAGATTCGCCGCCGACGCATCTGCGGTCGACGCGATCTGCTGCAGTACGTTGCCCTGCACGAGCGCGAGGGTGCCGAGGAGAAAAGCGCCGAAGCCGAGGGCGAGGACCACGGGGCGCGTCTGATTGCCGGGGCGATCGAGGTTCGCGATGCCGTGGCGGACTACGAATCTCCACGGCAGCTGCGCGAGTCGTCGCGCCGCGCGCGCGCAGAGGAGCGCCGCGAGCCATGTGGCTCCGATCGCGGCGCTGATCCCCGCGCTCATCCAGAGGCCCACGATCGCGCTGTCCGCGCGCGCGATGCACACGGCGACGACGCTGGCCGCGAGCACGATGCCGGCGGCGACGCGCGCGGGATCGCGCCACGCCGAGCGCGACGCGCGCGTGCTCGCGCTGTCATCATCGCGGCGCAGCACCTGCAGCGGTGCGACGTTGCGCACGCCGAGCACGGGGCCGAGCGCGAAGAGCACACCCACCCAACTGCCGAGCGCGAGACCGCTCAGCGCCGGGATCCACTCGAGCTGCGGCTTCACGTCGACAGGGATGAAGCTGCCGAGCACGTGCGGGAGCACGAGCTGCGCGCCGACGCCGAGGACGACACCCATCAGCGCGCCAGCGAAGCCGAGCCCCGCGGCCTCGATCGCGAAGAGCCACACCACCTGCGCACTGCTCGCGCCGAGACAGCGAAGCACGGCGATCGCGTCGATCTTCTCAGACATGTATGCGCGCAGCGCGCTCGCGACGCCGGTGCCGCCGAGCAGCAGCGCGATCAGTCCGACGAGCCCGAGGAAGCGTCCGAGCTGCTCGATCGAGCGCGTGAGCGAGCGCTCGGTGTCGGCCACGGATTGCGCGCGCACTTGCAGCGAGTCGAAGAGCTCGCGGTGTGCCTTGGCGAATGCGTCGGCATCGATCGTGGCGGGGAGCTTGACGAGCGATTCGTAGTCGGCGCGGCTCCCGAATCCGAGCAGCTGCGTAGCGGCGAGATAGCGATCGGGGATGTAGACGCGCGGGCCGAGCGCCGACGCGATCCCGACGTCGCCGGGGACGTTGCGGAGCGTGGCGAGGATGGTGAAGCGCGCGTAGCCGAGTGAGAGGGTGTCGCCAATCTTCGCGTCGAGCGCGATGAGGAGCGCGGAGTCGACGATGGCGTTGGGCGCGCCCTGCAAGTCCTTCCACCTGCCCTGCGGCGACGTCTCTATCGCGCCATAGTACGGCGCGCCCGCCCCCGTTGCGCGCACCTGCACCAGCCGCGTGCCCTTGCCTCCGCTCGTGAGCGCCATCGAAGAGAAGG
>PLMM01000071.1 GCA_003142495.1 Gemmatimonadota bacterium
GCGCGGTTGATCTCGTCCGCGAGAATGATGTTCGCGAAGATCGGGCCCTTCTTCGCGCGGAACTCGCCGGTCTGCTGATCGAAGATCTGCGTGCCGAGGACGTCTGCAGGGAGGAGATCCGGTGTGAACTGGATGCGCTGAAAGCTCGTGGAGATCGTCTCGGCGAGTGTCTTGACCGTGAGCGTTTTCGCGAGCCCCGGCACGCCCTCCAGGAGCACGTGTCCGCCAGTGAGCAGGCCGATGAGCAGCCGCTCCACCATGTAGTCCTGCCCGACGACGCGGCGCGCGACCTGCTCGAGGATCGCCTGCACCATGACGGTGTCAGCCGACGCAACGGCGCGCGCGGGCGCGCCTTCACCAGCGTTTGTCATCATCGAAGCTTAGCGCGCGGATTCGGTGAGCGCCGTAATGATCTCGTGCTCGCGGTTCGAGAGCGGACGAGACTCGCCGCTCGGGAGCGAGCCGAGCTTCACCGGACCATAGCGCACGCGCACGAGCCGCTGCACGAAGAGATCGAGCGCCTGGCAGAAGCGGCGCACCTCGTGGTTCTTCCCTTCGCTGATCGTGATCTCGAGCTCCCAGTGTCCCTTCCCGATCGACGTCGCGTTGATGTCGTTCGGAATGACGACGCCATCCTCGAGCTGCACGCCGAGTCGCGCGCGGCGCACAGCGGCGGTCGCGTCGCCGCGTACGGTGGCGACGTAGGTGCGCTCGACCTCGCCGCTTGGATGCGTGAGCGCGTTCGCGCCGACGCCATCGGTGGTGAAGAGGAGCACGCCTTCGGTGAGATAGTCGAGGCGGCCGACGTACGTGAGGCCGGGAATCTTCGGGAGGAGATCGAACACCGTCTCGCGTCCTTCGGGATCGGTTTTCGTGGTGAGCACGCCGGGTGGCTTGTTGAGCACGAGCCACTGCTCGATGCGCGGCGGCTTCACGACCGTTCCGTCGACGGTGATCTTGTCGCGATTCGGATCGACCACCTGGCCGAGCTGCGCAAGCGTGCCGTTCACGGTCACGCGTCCGGCGGAGACGAGATCTTCCGACTTGCGACGCGAGGCGACGCCCGCGCGTGCGAGCGCGCGCTGAATGCGCATCGTGGTGTCGACGGTCATGTGGCGAGCCTCATAGCGCGCGTGGCTGGGCGCGAAGCGCCACCGCGAGCTCGTCGGCGCGGGGCAGCTCGCCGAGGTGGCGGAGCGCGAACTGCTCGAGAAATACCGGCGTCGTGCCGTAGAGCAGCGGACGTCCAAGCCCCTCGGCGCGGCCGACGACATCGATCAGTCCGCGCTCGAGCAGCGTGCGCAGCATCCCGCCCACGGCGACGCCGCGAATCTCCTCGATCTCGGCTCGTCCAATCGGTTGGCGATAGGCGATGATCGCGAGCGTCTCGAGCGCGGCCGCGGAGAGGCGCGCGGGACGCGTCGCGAGCTGCGCGCGCTCGATCGTTTCGGTGTACTCGGGGCGCGTCAGAATCTGCCAGCCGCCGCCGAGCTCGACGAGCTCGATGCCGTGACCCTCTGTGTCGTATCGCTCACGCATCTCGTCGAGCGCGCCGGAGAGCTCGTCGGCGCTCGCGGTGGGGTCGAGTGCTGCGAGCTCGCTCGCGGGGAGTGGGCGTCCGCTCGCGAAGAGCGCGGCCTCAAGCAGCTTCGCTAGCGGCGTCACGCAGGATCTCCACATTGGCAAAGGGACGCAGCTGCACGAGCCGAAGCTCGCTGCGGCGGGCAAGCTCGAGCAACGCGAGCAGGGCGGACAGTACTTGCCACGGCGCCGCATCGGCAGCGACGACATCGCGCCACCATGCGTGACCGCGGTGCGCGAGCACCGAGAGAATCGTGTCGATCGCGCCGTCTACGTCGAGTGCGCGCGAGATCACGTCGTGCATGAGCGGCTCGCGCGAGATGCGGAGCACGCGATCGACGGCGGCGAGAAGCTCGGGGAGCGAGAGCGCGAGGGGCGCGAGCGGCGCAGCAGCGGGCTGCGGCAGGTAGCCACGCGAGAATCGGTCGCGCCGGTCGTCGCCGCGATGCTGCAGGATGGCGACCACCTCGCGCATCTGTTGATACTCGAGCAAACGGCGCACGAGCTCTGCGCGCGGATCGTCCCACTCTTCATCATCGCCGCGTCGCGGCAGGAGCATCTGCACCTTGATGCGCAGCAGCCCGGCGGCCATCTCGAGGTACTCGGCCGCTTCGCCGAGTCCGAGTGAATGAATGCGGAGGAGAAACTGCTCGCAGATGCGCGCGATCGGGATGTCGGCGATCTCGACCTGCTCCTCGCGGATGAGCGTGAGCAGGAGATCGAGTGGTCCGGAGAAGTGCTCGAGCTCGACGACGAATGGTTGGGCGCCGGAGTCGAGTGGCGCGAGCATCGTGCTCACTGGAAGCCCAGCGCGAACGGGAGCACGGGACGCATCAGGACATGCACCATCAGGCCGACGGGAGAGAGCAGGACGTTCAGGACGTTGCCACCGAAGTAGAGAAGTGCAACCAGTAGCAGGATGCCGTAGCGACTCACGCGCTTGTACGGCAGCGCGAGCGAGGGCGGCAGAAAGTGCGCGACCACATGCGAGCCGTCGAGCGGCGGAATCGGCAGGAGATTGAAGAACAACAGGAGCGAGTTGTACAACACGCTGATCTGAAGCATCCGCTGCAGAATTCCGAACACCGATATCGCGCCGTCGGGGAGCGCGTGTCCGATAACACCCACCACCAGAAAGAGCACGGCCGAGAGTACGGCGAGCAGCAGATTCATCGTGACACCGGCCAGTGAGACGATGATGTCGCCGCGCTTGTAATTTCTGAAGTTCGACGGATTGACGGGGCACGGCTTGGCGCCGCCGAGCGCTATTGTGCCATGCGAGCCGACAAGCATGACGATGGGCAGAATTATCGTCATGAACGGGTCGATGTGCTTGATCGGATTGAAGGTCAGCCGACCGAGCTCATACGCGGTGGGATCCCCCTGCTTCAGCGCAGCATACGCATGCGCCCACTCGTGCGCGACGAGCGCGATCAGGAGCACCGGAAGGGTGAGTAGTATGTTCGTCAGAGTTGCTTGATCCAATGCGACGCGAGGGGTCCGGAGTGGGCGGGCGGAGGGGCGTCGGCGCGTAAGGTAGCGGGGGCGTGTACGCGTGTCAAAGTTGTGTGGCGCCTTGACATAAGCGGTCTGGAGCCCCTAGTTTTCGGGTTCCAATCGAGCCTACTTCTCGCTCAAGCATCCGGAGATTTTTTAGTGCCGAATATCGCGTCCGCGAAAAAGAACATGCGGAAGTCCCGCGCCGCTGCCATTCGTAACCGTGCCCAGCGCTCCGCGCTTCGGACCGCCCTCAAGAATGCCGTCGCGACCGATGCTACGCCCGAAGTGAAGACGCTCGCCGTCGTGCTGCTCGATCGCGCGGCGCGGAAGGGGCTCATTCACAAGAACGCGGCGGCCCGTCGCAAGAGCCGTCTCGCCAAGCCCATCGCTGCTGCGTAATCGCGCGCGATCGCAGGGGATGAGAGAAGGGCCGGCGCATTGAATGCGCCGGCCCTATTTGCTACTGTGTCGAATGTCGCGGGGGAACACATGCTCGTAACAATTGGTGAAACGACTTTTTCAATTTGTTAAGGGCCCGCCCAGCGCGCCTCTAACCGCAACTCAACTACAGCGCCGCGAGCTCCGCGCCGCAGCGCTCGCAATACCACTCCGTGGGATAGTTGAGCGTCCCGCACTCCTGGCACTTGAGCGTCTTTACCTGCTCCGGCGGTGCTTCCTTCAGATACGACGGCACCGTGTCACGCGCACCCGCCGCCGGAAAGCGCGGCTCCGCGCGCGCGGGCGCCGGCGCGTCGGGCATAATGAGCGGCAGCCCGCTCGCGACGACCGGCGCCGGATGCGATGGGCGCTGCTTGACCGGCGGCGCCATCGGCATGGTGACCATTGGCTCCGGCGCCGGCTGCGCCTGAGGCTCCGAAGCGCGCTCTCGCGTCGGGTTCACGACGTTGTGCTCGCCCGTGTTCCGGTCGACCATCGTTTTCAAAAATTCCAGATCGTCGAACGGATTCGGCTCCGACACCTTCTCCACCGCGCGCGGCCCCGAGGGACGCGATGGCGCCGGCGCGGGATTGGCGCCGAGTGCGTTCTCGAAGGAGAGCTCCCAATCGGCCGGCGTCGGCGCGGAGGGTGCATCGGCGCTCGGCTCCGGGGCCGGCGCGCCCGAGTCGACCAGGCGCACACGCGGCATCTCCGGCGCCGTAGCTTCCGTACGCTGCGGTTCCGCGCTCGCCGCGGTAACGGGCAACGGTGCGGTGCCGACGTCGAGCAAGTGACGCAGCTGCGAGAGCTCGGCCTGCACGCGCGCGCGCTCCTCGCTCAACCCCGCGATCGCACCGCTCGTGCGCTCAGTGACCTCGGTGAAGTGCTCNNAGCGTGCTCTCGAGCTCCTGCAGCGCCGTGCGATGCGTGCGCAGCTCCTCGACCACGCGCTGCAACCGTGCGCTGTAATCGCCGTGCACACGCGTGTAGATGTGCACCGGCGTCGTCGCGCGCTTCGCCTCCAACGCGGTCAGCCACGCCTCGAAGCGTTGCCGCTCCTCGTAGAGCGCCGTGACCTGCTCGAATTGGGTTTGCGTTGCCGCCTTCGCCATGCCTCGCTCCATGCGTTCCAGCGTCCCGGCGACCGCCGCGCCTGTTTCCCCGACCCGAATTTCACAACTCGGATGCAAGGTGACCGGTCGCGCCAGCCAAGTGTAACATTCCTTTAACCTTGACCGCTACCTGGAATCAACGGTAACGGCCACCGTTTCGCAGCGGGCCCGCGCCCTCACATTACCGCGATGCGATCCCTCCCGCGCGGTGCACCACTGCTCCGCCTACTACTGTGTAGCGCGCGCGCCCGCGCAGTGCCTTCCCCGTATAGGGTGTGTTACGCCCCTTCGAAAGGAACGTGGCGGGGTCCACCTGCCACGCGTACTTCGGATCGAAGACGGTGACGTCGCCGATCGATCCCGACGCGAGCGTGCCGCCCGGCAATCCGAACAGACGCGCGGGGCGCGTCGACATGCGATCGACCAGCGTCTTGAAATCGATCATCCCGCTGTCGACGAGCTCCGTCACCACGAGCGCGAGCGCCGTCTCGAGGCCGACAATCCCGAAGGGCGCATCCGCGAACTCGCGATCCTTCGCATCGTAGTGGTGCGGCGCGTGATCCGTCGCGACGAGATCGATCGTTCCGTCGCGCAGCGCCTCCTGCAACACCGCGACATCCTCCGCCGTGCGCAGCGGCGGATTCATCTTCGCCGCCGTGCGATAGCCCTCCACCGCCGCTTCCGTCAACGTCAAGTGATGCGGCGTCACCTCGGCCGTGACGTTGATGCCGCGATCCTTTCCCCAGCGAATGAGCTCGACACTTCCCTTCGTGCTCATGTGCGCGAGATGCACGTGGCCGCCGGTGCGGCGCGCGAGCAGAATGTCGCGGATCACCATGATCTCCTCGGCCTCACTCGGAATTCCCTTGAGGCCGAGTCGTGCGCTCACGATCCCTTCGTTCATCGAGCCGCCGTGCGCGAGCGTGAGTTCCTCGCAGTGATCGATGACGGGAATGCCGAAGGTCTGCGCGTACTCGAGCGCGGTGCGCATGAGGTGTGCGCTCACGACGGGGCGCCCATCGTCGCTCACCGCGACAGCGCCCGCGCCAACCATCTCGCCGAACTCCGCGAGCGACTCGCCCTTCTGCGAAACGGATATTGCACCGATCGGGTAGACGCGCGCGGCCGAGACGCGGCTCGCCTGGCGGATGATGAAGCCGACGGCGGCCTGATTGTCGGTGACGGGCTCCGTGTTCGGCATCGCGCAGATCGCGGTGAAGCCGCCCGCGGCCGCGGCGCGCGCGCCCGTCGCGATCGTCTCGACATCCTCGCGTCCCGGCTCGCGCAGATGACAGTGCACGTCGATGAACCCCGGCGCGACGAAGGCGCCCGTGCAATCGAGACGCTCCGCGCCATCGGGGTGCCCGAGGTTGCGGCCGATCGCCTCGATCCTGCCATCGCGCACGAGCACGTCGGCAACCTCGTCGCGACCCGTCGCCGGATCGATCACGTGTCCGCCTTCGAGCAGGAGGTCTCGCATGTTGCGCGGCATCAGCGATCTCCTCCGCTACCGCCCTTCGCCGCTTCCGCCAGCTCGGGCTTTCCACCGGCGAGCAGATAGAGCACCGCCATGCGCACCGCCACGCCGTTCGTCACCTGATTGAGAATTACGCTGTGCGGCCCGTCGGCCACATCCGAATCGATCTCGACGCCGCGATTCATTGGGCCCGGGTGCATGATGAGCACGTCGTGCTCCGCACGCGCGAGCCGCTCGCGCGTGACGCCGAAGACGCGATTGTACTCGCGCAGCGACGGGATGTAGCCGCTCGTCATGCGCTCGAGCTGGAGGCGCAAAATATTGAGCGCCTGCGCCCACTCGATCGCCTCTTCCACGCGCGGAAAGACCGTGACGCCGAAGTCGGCTATGGCGTGAGGGAGCAGGGATTTCGGTCCGCACACCGCCACCTCGGCGCCCATCTTCTTGAGTCCCCAAATGTTCGAGCGTGCGACGCGCGAGTGCAGCACGTCGCCGACGATGCACACGCGCAGCCCCTCGAGCGAGCCGAAGTGATCGCGCAGCGTGAGGAGATCGAGCAGCCCCTGCGTCGGATGCTCGTGCGTGCCGTCGCCCGCGTTGATGACGTTGCTCTCGATGCGGTCCGCGAGAAAGGCCGCCGCACCCGACGCGCCGTGGCGGATCACGACCATGTCGATCCGCATCGCTTCGAGATTGCGAGCGGTGTCGACGAGCGTCTCGCCCTTGCTCACGCTCGAGCCGGAGGACGCGACGGACACCGTGTCGGCCGAGAGGCGCTTCTCCGCGAACTCGAAGGAGATGCGCGTGCGCGTCGAGGCCTCAAAGAAGAGATTGACGATCGTTTGCCCGCGCAGCGCGGGCACCTTCTTGATCGCGCGCTCGCTGATCTCCTTGAACGGCACCGCCGTGTCGAGCACGAGGCGGATCTGATCGGGCGACAGCGATTCGAGATCGAGAAGGTCCTTCCCGAGTGCGCTCGTCACTTGACCGCAGCGCGTACGACAACCACCGCGTCGCGGCCGTCGAGCTCCTCGACGAGCACGTCGACGCGATCGCGCGACTCGATCGAGAGCTTCTTGCCGACGATGTCCGCGTGGATCGGAAGCTCGCGTCCGCCGCGATCGACCAACACCGCGAGCGACACGCGCGACGGGCGCCCGAAGTCCGCGAGCTCGTCGAGCGCTGCGCGCACCGTACGCCCCGTGTAGAGCACGTCGTCGACGATCACCACGCGCTTACCATCGAGATTCCACGGCAGATCGGTGGGGCCGACGACGGGGCGCGGGCCCACCGTTTGCAAATCGTCGCGGTAGAGCGTGATGTCGAGGGCGCCGCGAGGGACCTTCACCTTCTCGCGCTCGAAGATCGTGTGGACGATGCGGTCCGCGAGCTGGACGCCGCGGCGCTGGATGCCGACTACGATCAGCCCGTCCGTTCCATCGTTCAGCTCGAAGATCTCCTCGGCCATGCGGCGGAGCGTCCGGTCAACCGCGCGTGCGTCGAGCAGGGTAGAATTGTCAGTTGTCATCGCCCGGCAATATGGCGCCAGCGCGAGCCAGATTGAAGGGTGCGGGCATTCGGAGGCGTGGAGGACATGGGGGATTTGATCCGACATTTGATCGATCACTACGGCTACGCACTCGTCGTGGTGCTCGTCTTCGCCGAGGGCATCGGACTCCCCCTCCCCGGCGAGACCGCGCTCATCACCGCGGCCGCCGTCTCCGCGCAGAGCCATCGCCTCTCGATCATCGGCGTCATCTTCGCCTCGATCGCTGGCGCCACGGGGGGCGGCTGCGGCGGCTACTGGATCGGCCGCGCGGGCGGGCTCCCCTTTCTGGAGCGTCACGGGCGCCACATTGCGATCACGAAGGAGCGGATCGCGACTGCGAAGAAGTTCTTTACCGAACACGGTCCGAAAGCCGTCTTCGCTGCTCGCTTCATAGCCATTCTCCGCACCTTTGCGGGGGTGCTCGCGGGCGTTACCGGCATGCGCTTCTGGGTATTCTTCCTCTGGAACGCGCTCGGCGCGATCGTCTGGTCCGTGCTCTTCGGCACCTTGGGCTACGAGTTCGGCGACAAGCTCCCATGGCTCGAGCATGTGATCGGCCGCACCAGCCTGATCGCGTTCGGTGTTGCGGTCGTCATTGGGCTCGTCGTGTGGCACCTGCGACGATCGAGAAAGCGCGCGACGGCCAAGTGAAGTAGCTCGAGCGTCCCTCACTCTCCGGAATCGATGCTGCGTTCCGCGCACGCGCTCGTACTGTCGATCGGAGCACTGTTCGTGATCGCCACCGCGAGCATCGCTTCGCCCGCGCGCGCGCAGATCACCGCCGTCGCGCCCTGCCCCGCGTGCGGCTATCGCGAGGCGGCGGCCGCCTATCGGCGAGCGGCTGGGTCGACGACGGGGGTGTGGAGGACGTACTTCGTGGCGATGGCCGAGTACCATGAGTGCGTCGCCGCGAAGCTCCGGTTGGATGCGGGCGGCTGCGGCGACGCGCCGCGCACGCCCGTCGGAAGTCCCTGCGACGCCCCCACCACGCGCGCAATCTCGCTCTGCAACGCGACGCAGCCGCCGGACGGCGCGGGCGCGGCGTACGTCGCCCTTCCCGACAGCGTCGCCTCGGTAGAGCTGCGCGCGACCGCGGCCGCGACGGGCGGCGCCGTGCGCTACGTGTGGGATGCGCTGCGCGAGCGCGGAATCCCTGCGGGCGACGCGCCGCTCGACAGCGTGCGCGCCCATCGCGCGGCGACGGACAGCATGCTCGCCGACTTCGAGCGCGTCGCCGATCGCGGCGGGCCGACCGACTCACTCTATCGCGCGGCGATGAACGACGGGATCGCGCTGCTCAATCGCGCGAGCACGGGCGACGATCCCGATGCCTACGTCAACGCGCTGCGCGTGGTCGCGTTCGCGGACAGCGTGCACGGCTCCCCCGAGGCGAAGTTCGTGATGGGGCTGCTCACCTATCAGATCGGCGACTTCGCGCTGCACGCCGCGTGGCAGGTGCGCAACTGCAGCGTCGTGCTGCTCGCCTCCGACGCGCTGAGCAAGTCGGACGAGTACCTGCTGCAGAATGGCGGGATAGCGCCGCGTAATGCGATCAAGCTTCGCGAATCGCTGCTCGGCCTTCGCGCGAATGCGAAGGAGCTCGTGCAGCGCCGCTGCCTGTGATCGAGCTGCTGCGCGGCCGCGTGGCGCGACTGCTCCTCGCGCTCGTCGTCGCGAATGTCGCGGTGTGGGCGTGGGCGCTCAACGCCTTCCACGCGTATCCGCTGCTCCTCGGCACCGCGCTGCTCGCGTACGGCCTCGGCGTTCGCCACGCGATCGACGCCGACCACATCGCGGCCATCGACAACGTCACGCGCAAGCTGATGAACGGAGGCAAGCGCCCGATCGGCGTCGGCTTCTTTTTCTCGCTCGGCCATTCGACGGTGGTGGTGCTCGCGTCGATCGCGATTGCGGTGACCGCGACGGCGCTCACGCGGCAGTTCGCCGCGTTCCACGCGATCGGGAGCATGATCGGCACCGTGGTGTCGGCGCTCTTTCTGCTCGTGATCGCGATCATGAACGTCTTCATTTTGGTGTCGGTCTATCGCACCTTCCATCGCGTGCGCGCCGGCGGCCGCTACGTCGAGGAGGATCTCGACGCGCTGCTCGGCGGCGGCGGGCTGCTCGCGCGGATCTTTCGCCCGCTCTTCGGCATGATCCGCGAGAGCTGGCATATGTATCCCCTCGGCTTTCTCTTCGGCCTCGGCTTCGACACGGCCACGGAGATCGGGCTCCTCGGCATCTCGGCCGCCGAGGCGTCGAAGGGAATGCCGATCTGGTCAATTATGGTATTTGCCGCGCTATTTACCGTGGGGATGTCGCTCGTCGACACGGCGGACAGCGTAATGATGGCGAGCGCGTACGGCTGGGCCTTCGTGAAGCCCATCCGGAAGCTGTACTACAACATGACCATCACCTTCGTCTCGGTGATCGTGGCGCTATTGGTTGGCGGGATCGAGGCGCTCGGGCTCGTGGGTGAGCGGCTGCACGCGACGGGCGCCTTCTGGAGTGCGATCGCTGCACTCAACCGAAATTTCGGGAGCATCGGCTATCTGATCATCGCGGTGTTCGTCGCGAGCTGGATTGTCGCCGCGGCATTCTATCGGCTCAAGAAGTACGATACGCTCGAGGTCGGCGAGCCGGCGGCGTGAGCGCCGAATTTGATCGCAAGAACCGGGAAGCCAGTGAATTCGATGCACGGTAGACTCGTTGGTGCGAGCCAACGAGCCACGATTCGGCATGGCTCGAGCAGTTCACCCAAGCCATCGACTCCCGTGCACAACTCACGCGACACGCATGTCACGATCGACCCGGCCATTCTGTATTTCGGCACACCGGTGGTGCTCGTGAGCTCCACGAATCCGGACGGCACTCCCAATCTCGCGCCGATGTCCAGCGCCTGGTGGCTCGGCCGGAGCTGCATGCTCGGCTTCGGCGCGCGCTCGCACACCCCCGCGAACATCCAGCGGACGGGCGAGTGCGTGCTCAGTCTCCCCTCGGTACATCAGGTGGCGGCGGTGAACAAGCTCGCGCGCACCACGGGGAGCGATCCTGTGCCGCCGCACAAGGTCGCGATGGGCTACCGGCACGAGGCGGACAAGTTCGCGGCTGCGGGACTCACACCCGTGGCATCCGAGCTCGTTGCGCCGCCGCGCGTGCTCGAGTGCCCAGTGCACCTCGAGGCGACGCTCGAGGCCGTGCATCCGCTCGCGGTGCGCGATCCCGACCGTCGCGGAGGGCTCGTCGCATTCGAGCTTCGCATCGTGCGCGTGCACGTGAGCGACTCCATTCGCATGGCTGGTCACGATGATCGCATCGACCCGGAGCTGTGGCGCCCGCTGATCATGAGCTTCCAGCACTTCTTCGGATTGGGGGAGCGCGTGCACGACTCGACACTCGCACGGATTCCCGAGTCCGCGTATCGGCCGAAGCGCGCTGCTGCGCCCGCGCCGGAGCAGCTCTCCATTCGCCCAACCGTGTACGTGCGGGAGACCGCGGGTGCGCTGTCATGAGCCGCGCTACCGATGATGCGCGCTGGGCGGCAGTCGTCGCGCGCGACCGTGAGCAGGATGGGCGCTTTATTTACGCCGTCGCGACCACCGGCGTGTACTGCAGGCCGAGCTGCGCATCGCGGCGCGCGCTGCGGGCGAACGTGGGGTTCTACGCCAATCCCGACGCCGCAGAAAAAGCCGGCTTCCGCGCGTGTCTGCGCTGCGAGCCGCGCGCAACCGAGAGCTCGGCGGCACGCGCGGTCGCGAGGGCTCGCGCGTTCGTGGAAGCGCATCTCGACGAGCCCCTCACCCTCGCGAGCATTGCGCGCGCCTCGGCGATGAGCGCGACGCACCTCCAGCGCACCTTCAAGCGAATCGTGGGCGTGTCGCCGCGCCAGTATGCCGCCGCGCTGCGCGCCGACCGGCTCAAGGCGCATCTGCGCACCGGCGCGACCGTGAGCCGGGCGACGTTCGACGCGGGCTATAGTGCGAGCAGCCGAGTCTATGACGCCGCGACCGCGCAGCTCGGGATGACGCCGGGCGCATACCGGCGCGGCGGCGAGGGTGTGCACATTCGGTACATGACCGTTGCGATCTCGCTCGGACGCCTGCTGGTGGCGGCCACCGAGCGCGGCGTGTGCGCCGTCACCCTCGGCGACGACGACGCGACACTGGAAATTGCCTTGAATTCAGAATATCCGCAGGCGACGCGCACGCGGGTGCGCGGCGGTCGCGGGCACGAGGATCTTCGCGGCTGGATCGCCACCGTGGCTGCGCATCTCGACGGCACCGAGCGCGAGATCGCAGTCCCCATCGACGTCGCCGGCACTCCATTTCAGCAGCGCGTGTGGAGTGAGCTCCGGCGCATCCCGCTCGGCGAGACGAGATCGTACTCGCAGGTGGCCGCGTCGATCGACGCGCCGCGCGCCGTGCGCGCGGTCGCGAGCGCATGCGCGAGCAATCGTGTCGCGCTCGTGATCCCGTGTCATCGCGTCGTGCGCGAGAGTGGCGCGCTCGGCGGCTATCGATGGGGGATCGCGCGCAAGGAGCGGCTGCTCGCGCGGGAACATGGCTTTGCGGCGCGACTGATGAAGGTGGACCGCAGTCGCGCGGCGGTTACGAGGCGCTAGCAGTCTCGCGGGCGGGCGCGCTGTCCAGGCGGGCCAGAAAGCGATCGAGCGTGTCGCGTGCGCTGTCGGCGTCGATCTCGCTCACCGACGTGCCGCTCCAGTACGCGACCTCGTTGGGCGTGTTCCACGATGCCCACTGGTCCTGCCCGCGCTCGAGAAGAAGTACCGTTGGAACGCAGAAGGCCGACGCTGCGTGCGTGATGCTCGTGTCGCAGGTGACGACGCGTGCGCTGGTCGATACCAGGGCGAGCGCGTCGCGCAGTTGCGGGGCCGCGATCGCAACCGCACCGCCCTCGCTCGCGACGCGCTGGATCGAGGCCGTGTCGCTCTCGACGCCGATCACCGCTATCGTGGCGTCCGGGCGCCTGGCTCGCAGGTGCGAGACGAGCGCGATCCACCGCTCATCGGGCCAGCGACGGCTGGCGTGGCCGGCCGAAAGATTGACGAGCCATCGATGGCCGTTCGTCGAGCGAGCGCGCGCGGCTCCCGCCCACGCGCGCTCCGCACTCTCGCGCTCGCGCGGTGCGATCACGATCTCGGGGCGAAAATCCGTGCCCTCCAACCGGATGCCGAACGGCAACGCGAGGCTGGCGCTCCCATCGATCATGTGCGTCGTGCTGCGATCGTACGCGGGAACGCACATGTTGAACACGGCGCCGTGATTGCCGCCGCCGACTCCGATGCGGTAGGGGGCGCGCGAGGCCATCGTGAGCACCGGACTGCGAATGAACGAGGCGCCGCGCGTGATCTTACCATCGATCACCACGTCGTAGCGCGCTCGCGCGATGCTCGCTGCGAGCTCGATGGTGTGTCCGAGGCTCCGCCTGAGCGTGTGCACCTGCCGCACGTGCGGATTGTTCGCGAGCACCGGCGCTGCGGCGGGCGTGGTCAGCACGTCGAGCGCGATCGTCGCGTGCGATTGCGCGATTGCGCGAAGCACACCGGTGGCGAGAATCACGTCGCCGATCCCCTGCGCGCGCAGATAAAGAATTCTCCACGGCCGCGAATCCCAGTCGGGTGCCGTCGCGACGCTCGCACCGCTCGAGAGCGACCCGATCACCCGCATCCACGAGCGACGCCAAGCGCGCTCCACACTGCCGAGGTCCATTCTGCCGATCGATTCGAGAAGAGGGCGGGAGGACGGCGCAACATGTGCGCGCCTTCCTGTCTATCGCATGACTTTTCGCATGGTACCACAAATTTTTCTATAGCACTCGCCCGACTTTTATCGCTTCGCCCATGACGCGAGCGTGCGCCCCTCCTGCACGCGGCTCGCCGCATCGAGCCGCGGCGCGTGCGCGGAGAGGAGATCGCTTCGCGAGAGGATCCCCACGAGGCGATGCGGCCATGCGCGCTCGAGCACCGGGAGCCGGCCTATCGCCTCCGTCACCATCTGATCGGCCGCGTCACGCAGCGTGCTGTCGTCGAACACGACGACCGGCGCCCGCCGAATCGCTTGCGCGACGGTGAGCGACGGTGAGCCGTCGCGAGCGAGCAGATCGCGGCGAGTGAGCACGCCGATCACCGCGCCGGCATCGTCGAGCACGGGAAAGCCCTGATGTGTCGAGCTTGCATTCCCGCTCGCGATCCACTCGCGCGCCGCCGCGATGGAATCGCTCGCGCGCAGCGTGACGACATCGCGCGTGGCGACATCGCGCACGAGCACCTGCCCCAGGAAGTCGACGGCGTAGTCGGTGCGGAGACTCGCGCCTCGCCGCGCGAGCTTCTCGGTCATGATGGAATGGCGGTTGAGCAGCAGCGCGACGAGATAGGACGCTGTGCACCCCGCGAGTAGCGGCAAGAGCCCGAGCGGCTGCCGCGTGGTCTCGAAGGCGAACACCACGGAGGTGAGCAGCGCGTGCGATGCGCCGGCGAAGATCGCCGCCATGCCGACGAGCCCCGCGACGTGCGCGTCGATGCCGAGCCACGGCGCGAAGACCGCGCACTGCTCGCCGATCCACGCGCCGACGCCGGCGCCGATCGTGAACAGCGGCGCGAGCGTTCCGCCCGAGGTGCCGCTCCCGAGGTACACCGCCCACGAGATGAGCTTGAGCGCGACGAGCGCGAGCAGCGCGCGCCCCACGATCTGCCCCGAGAGCAGATCGGTGATGTTCTCGTAGCCGACGCCGAGCGTTCGCGGCGAGATCACCCCGACGACGCCGACGACGATCGCGCCGAGCGCTGGCCACCACATCCAGTGCACGTGAAAGCGCTCCCCGAACTTCTCGAAGGCGTCCTCGATGCCGTAGCTGAAGCGCGTGATCCCGACGGCGCACACGCCGATGATGAGTCCGAGCAGCGTATACGCGACGAGCGCCAGCCCCGTGGGCTGCGAAAGCGGCGCGATCGCGAAGATCGGAGCCGTGCCACTGAACGCCGCGCGCACGCCCGTCGCGACCGCCGCCGCGAGCGCGACCGGAATGAGCGAGCGTGGGCGATATTCAAACAACAGGAGCTCCACCGCCAACAACACGGCGCTCACCGGGCTGCCGAAGGTGGCGGCCATCCCGGCCGCGGCTCCCGCAGCGAGCAGCGTCTTTCGCTCATCCGCCGTGATGTGAAAGATCTGTCCGGCAAGCGAGCCAAGCGCGCCGCCGGTCGCGATGATCGGTCCCTCCGCGCCGAAGGGACCGCCCGTGCCGATCGCGATCGCCGCAGAAATCGGTTTGAGAAAGAGCACGCGAGCGGGGATGCGACTCTCGCCGTACAAGACGCGCTCCATCACCTCCGGAATTCCATGCCCGCGAATCGCCGCGGAGCCGTAGCGCGCCATCAGCCCGACGATGATCGCACCGCCAACGGGGATCGCGATGATGAGCCACGGATTGTGCGTGCCGAATCGCGGCGCCGAGAAGTCGGTGGAGAGCCTCCCGAAGAACGTCGCGTTGGTCACGAGTCCGATGAGGCGGATCAGCAGCTGCGCGGCGAGTGCGGCGCCGGTCGCCACGACGACGGCGACGGCGCAGATGCCGATCGTGCGACGATCGATCGCCGCATATTCCCGCGGCGCACGAAACGCCGCGGAGCCATCACTCGCATTTGCTACCGAATCTTCCAGCCCCGGGGCGACGGGAACCGCGCCCGGATCGATGGGTAACTGTCTGTCTGGCGGATTAGTCACGCGGCAGACCACTTGCCGCGCCGTACGGACAACTAAGTCGAACGATCGTTTTCATCATTGGTCAATTTAGGCGCAGCATGAACCATTCCGATCGAGCGCGCGTGTCTCAATTCGCCCCCTGTCGGGGCCTAACGGTGAATAGTATCATTGGGCACCCGACCAGCGCACGGAGCGCAGCGAAGCCCGGCCCGGGTGCCCTTCACTCTCCGACCAATCTCGCGCCCTCATGAGTGTACGCCCACTGGTTGCAGAGCTGCCGAGCTCCACGGCGCGCCCAATCTCGGCCGCGCCGCGAGCGAAATCTGCGCGACGAGCCGAGGGAATGCGCGTGTATCGCGCGCTGCGAGACGCGATCAACGAAGGGCGCCTCGCTCCCGACACTCGGCTCATCGAAGATCAGCTGGCACTTCAGTTCCGCGTGAGTCGCACGCCGATCCGCGACGCGATTCAGCGCCTGCAGCAGGAAGGATACGTCGTCACGCCCGATGGCTTTCGCCACGCGCGCCCGATGGTTGCTCCGTTGGTCGACAGCGATGCGGATGAGCTCTGCGGGCTGGTTGCGCTGCACGAGGGACACGCCGCCGCGGCCGCCGCGCAGCTGCCAACGGATCGCCGTCTCGAGCTCGTCGCCGAGCTGATGTTGCTAAACGAGGCGATGCGCAAGGAAGGCGCAGCGCGGAGCCCGTCGCACGACCGCCTGCGTGACCTCGACGCCGCCTTCCATCATGCGTGCACGCACGCGGCCGCGGGCCCGCGACTGCTCGCGCTGCTCGACGTGATCAAGCCGCAGGCCGAGCGCTACAACCGCGTGTACGCGACGCTGCTCCTCCCGAAGCGCATCGCGGATGCGGCGGCCGAGCACGACGCGATCGTGCGCGCGCTGCGTGCGGGCGATCCCGACGCTGCGCGCCGCGCGGTGGAGACCAACTACGGTCACGGCGCCGCGGAGCTCACGCACGCGATCGACACGCCCGCATCGCGCGATGCGCCCGCTCCCGCACGGCGCTCCGCGTCGCTGACGTTGGCCAAGAAGCGGAGCGACGCCCGCTAGACGTCACTCCGCACCTCCTTACAATCGAGTTGCCAGCGAGTATCCTTGCCTGACGCCGCGACATAGCCATCGCGGTCGTCCGGCATTTCTCGTTGCGTCCCGCAGGAGGTCGCGTTCATGCGTCGTGCTCTCGTCGTCTGTTCCGCGCTTTGCACTGTTCTCGCCCTCGCGTCGAGCCGGGCGCCCGCGCAATCCGAGGATCTCTCGACTGCGAAGCCGGGGCGCGCGCCCGGCCAGCCGATCGACTCCGAATACACCAGGAAGATTCACGAATACACCACCGAGCCGTTCTTCCTCTCGCCGCTGATCGACTACATGCCGGCATCCGCGACGGTGCCAACGCCCAAGGCGATACTCGGCGATATAGCCGGGGCGCCGACGAAGCTGCCGTACTCGAAGGAGGTGTACGACTACATGCGGCTGCTCGCGAAAGCGAGCCCGCGCGTGCGCGTGTACACGATCGGCCACACGGAGGAGGGGCGCGAGATGATCGCGGTGGCGGTTGCGTCGGAGGCGCTGCTGAAGGATCTCGACGCGAATCACGATCGGCTCGCGAAGCTGGCGGATCCGCGGCTCATCGGGATGGACGATGCGAAGGCGCAGCCGCTCGTCGATGCGTCCGCGCCGATTTACTACATCACGGGAACGATTCACTCGCCGGAGTCGGGTGCGCCGACCGCGCTGATGGAGCTCGCCTACCGCCTGGCAGTGGACGAGAGCCCGTACGTGCGCAACATCCGCGAGCACGTCATCACGCTCATCACGCCGGTGGTCGAGGTGGACGGGCGCGATCGGGAGGTGGACGTCGTGAAGTGGCACTTCGCGCATCCGGGGGAGACGTATCCGAATCTGATTTACTGGGGCCACTACGTCGCGCACGACAACAATCGCGATCAGATGGCGATGACACTCAAGCTGTCGCAGAACGTGCTCAACACGCTCGTCGACTGGAAGGTGCAGCTGCTCCACGATCTGCACGAGTCGGTCGCGTACCTCTACGACAATACGGACAGCGACGGTGCGTACAATCCGTGGTACGATCCGCTCCTGATCAACGAATGGCACATGCTCGCATGGAACAACGTCCAGGAGATGGGGCGCTACGGCATGCCCGGCGTGTACACACACGGCGACTTCGATAACTGGTCGCCGGGATATCTCGAGTCGCTGGCCGCGACGCACAACAGCATCAATCGGCTCTACGAGACATTCGGCAACGGCGGCACGCCAGAAACGGTGGAGCGCACGCTGGGCCCGAGCGAGACGTCGCGCACGTGGTGGCGCCAGAATCCGCCGCTCCCGCGCGTGATGTGGTCGCTCAGAAACAACAACAACTACGAGGAGACGGGGTTGCTCCTCTCGCTCAACTACTTCGCAAACAACCGACGGCTCTTCCTGCAGAACTTCTACGAGAAGAGCAAGCGCTCCATTCTCAAGGCGCGCACCGAAGGACCGGCAGCGTACGTACTGCGCGCGGATGATCCGCGCCTTGGCGCGCAGGCGGACTTGCTGCGCGTGCTCCAGCTCCAGCGCGTGGAGCTGTCGCGCACGACGGCGCCGATGACGATCCAGGTGCCGGCGCGACATGCGGCCGCCCGGCGCGGCATGGGCGACACGGCGAGCACCACCGTGGCGGCGAAGACTGAGTCGCGTCAGTTCCCTGCCGGCAGCTACATCATCCGCATGGACCAGCCGTACTCGCGCATCGCAGATGCGCTGCTCGACTACGAGTACTACAGTCCCAACGATCCGCAGAAGACGCCGTACGACGATACGGGATGGACCTTCCCCGAGCTCTTCGCCACGAGCGCCATTCGCGTGACCGATCCCAAGGTGCTCGACGTTCCCGTCGAAATGCTCAAGGATTCCGCGCGCGCACCGGGTGGCGTGTCGGGAAGCGGAGCGGTGTTCGCGATCAATCACAATGGCGATAACGCGCTCGCGACGCTGCGCTACCGCTTCAAGGCGGGCGACTTCCAGATCGCGGAGGAGCCCTTCTCCGCCGGCGGCGCGAAGTTCAATCGCGGCTCGTTCGTCATTCGAAAGATTGCGAGAGACGATCTCGACAAGGCGACGAAGGAGCTCGGCCTGCGGGCCTACGCGCTCGATGCGGAGCCGCACGTGAAGATGCATCCGGCGCGCGCCGCGCGCGTCGCGATTCTGCACACGTGGACCGGCACGCAGACCGAGGGATGGTGGCGCCAGGCGTTCGACCTCCTGCACATCCCCTTCGATTACATCAGCGTGCAGGATGTCGCGAAGATTCCGAATCTGAATCTCAAGTACGACGTCATCGTCTTTCCGCCGGCGGGCGGCAGCGTATCGAGCATCGTCGACGGCTTGCCGATGTGGCGCAATCCGATGCCGTGGAAGAACACGCCGCTCACGCCGAACATCGGCACCTGGGCGCAGACCGATGACATCCGTCCCGGTCTCGGCTTTCAGGGGCTCGGGAATCTGGAGGCGTTCGTCGCCAAGGGCGGCGTCGTGATCACCTCCGCCAACACGTCCGAGTTCCTCACGACGTATGGCCTCGCGAGCGGAGTCAGCATCAATCACGCCGATCGCGGCCACGTCATCGGCAGCGTGCTCCGCTCGCGCATCGTCGACGCGACGAGTCCGATCGTCTATGGCGTTCCCGACAGCCTCGGCGTTTACAGCGCGGACGGAACCAGCATGTCGATCAGCAGTGTCAAGGGTGGCGGCCGCTTCGCGCGCTTCACATCTGAGGACACGTCGCGCGCGAGCGGCCGCGGCACGCTCGAGGATCCCGACATCCCGCAGGGACGCGAGGCGCTCGCGCCGCAGAACGAGGCCGAGGTGCTACCGTCGTATCACAAGTGGGAAGCGGCGCCGCTCAGCAGCGATCAGCTTCGCTCGCCGATCAACGTCATCCCGCCAGATCAGCGTCCGCGCGTCGCGATGCGCTTCGAGTCGGGGCGCAATCTGCTCATCTCGGGGCTCCTCGCGGGTGGTGGCAACGACATCGGCGAGCGGCCGCTCGTGGTCGATGTGCCAATGCAGAAGGGACACTACGTAATGTTCGCGAACAATCCCGTGTATCGCGGCGAGACGATCGGCTCGTACTTTCTCGTGCTCAACACGCTGCTCAACTTCGACAACCTGAACGCGGGACGAAAGCTCGACGCGAAGTAGCAGTAACTGAAGCTAGATGTCGGCCGTTGGCAGCTCGATCGGGCGCGCGCGATGCAGCAACAGCCAATCCGCGTGCTCGGCGAGCGCCTCGCAACCGAGATCGAAGAGCACGCGATTGGCGTCCTGCGGATCGGGATTCGTCGCGGCGCGATCGAGCGCCTCGTCGGCGGACTGAAAGAGCGCTTTCACGCGCTCGTACTGCTTCTGATGCTCGCCGAACGCGCGCACGTTCGCGTACGCGTGTGCGAAGGTGCCGATGAGCGCCGTGATCCCGATCGCCGCGAGCACCCATTCCAGCTTGTCGTCCTTGATCGCGAGTTGGGGCACGTGGCTCATGATCGTCGGGCCGCCAACGGCGAGCGTCTTGTAGAACGCGACCGCGACCGCGGCGCTGAGCACGCCGAGCACGATCATGTCGCGCACCGAGCTCTCGGTTGGAGCCTCGGCCTCGCCGGTCGCCTCTTTCACTTCGTAAAGAGAGTGCGCGATCAGCACGAGCAGCGCTGTCCCGGCGATCAGCAGATACTCCCAGTGCCCTTCCGCGGTGTCCCACAGAAAGTTGATCGTGGCGCCGAGGCTGAGGAGCACGAGCGCGCTGCCAATGGTGCGCTGCCGGCGCCGGCGCAGTCCGTCGCGACGACCCGCGCGCTCGTAATACGCGCACTGGTTTTTCACCCAGAGCCGCTGCACGGCGGCGAAGTCTCCCGTCGCAAGCGGCGTGGTGCGCAGCGCGCACACCTGGAGCACGTCGCGAATCCATCGAAGCTCGCTGCGCTGTTTGCGGAGATAGTAGTCCGACACCGCACGCGTCGAGCCACCGAGTCGCCAGAAGAACTGCACGCGGAGCCCCTCGGCGATCGCGCGATAGTCCTGGAAGAGATCCTGGCTCTTCCGCAGGCGCGTGCGCAGATAGAAGAGGTCCGCGACCGTGAGCAGGAGCAGGTACCCCGCGAGATACATCCGCTTCGCTTCTTCGGTGGTCGCGAGATTGCGCAACAGCAGCGAGATCGTCGCAACCGCGATCATTCCGAAGAGCAGAATCATCGTGCGGTAGATGCTCTTCTGATGCCTGATCGCGAGCGAGTCGGCGATCGAGAATGCGATGCGAATGCCGGCGAGCGCCGAGGGCGCCTGCGCATCGCGCGCCGACGGCGTCGACTCCCCAGCGGTGAGATACGTCGCGGATGTGGCGACGTGCCCCGCGAAGTGCGCTCGGTAGCTCGCGCCCTCGCGATTGAGCCTGTCGCGATGCCGAAGCGTCGACAGGCTGCTGCGCACGAATCGCTCGCGCATGCGCGGAGAGGCGTCGTAGCGCGCGGGGATCAGCCAACCGGCGGCGACTGGCGCAGCGGGCGGCGCGTCATCGGGGCGACGCACGGGAATGTGGTACACGAGCCCCGTCTGCGGCGCATCGAGCGGCGCGTTCGAGATGCGGAACGGGTCGGGTGCGAGCGCGACGACCAGGCGCACCCAATCATCGGAGTCGAGGCGCCCCGTGCGGCGGAAGTCGACGATCTGCGCGCTGCCGCCGGTGCCGCGCGGCGACGCCCCATCCCAGAGCGCGATGAGGACGTCGCTCTGGCGCGCGACGAACAGCCCGGCGAGGAGATATTGGTGGTCGCGCCCCGCGCCCGGCGTGTCGGCGCTCGGATCGAGCTTCGGCGCGACGATGCGCCGCTCCGTGCGAGGATCTGTGAGCAGCGTGCGAAAGTCGTCGCGTGACGTGAGGTCAGGGAAATCGAGCTCGTAGTTCTCCTGCTCCAGCGGCAGCACCGCGATCAGGCGAATCCCGTCGCCGAGCGCGACGCGCGCGACGAGCCTGTCCGCTCCCTCGGCGAGCGACGTCAGCAGGACCATCGGAGAATTCGGCGCCTCCGCCCTGATCCGCGCGAAGAGTGCGCGGAGCTGCGCTGAGATCTCGTTTTCGTCCTCGCGACGGAGCGCGCGATGTCCGGTGATGCCGAGGACGACGGGAACGCGCCCGTCGAGCTCAGGCGTGAGCGCGCCACCGGAGAGGAATTCGGACGTGGAACGAGATGTGGCAGCCGGGTCTGACATTGGCGGGCGCGAGTATGTTGAGCGTGTGGGGGCAGATCATGACGCCGCAGGGGCCCGCGCGCCAGTGTCCAGGGGCTCGCGCCCCTGGCCCGCTTGCGGGCGAGATGCGCTGTTCCTAGCATAGCTGCGGGCAAGAAGAGCTCGAAAGCACCGCGAAATCGGACGCCGTACTCCGAGGATGAATGCCGGACGCACCTGCTTCTTCTCCAATGATCTTCATCAGCTATCGACGTGACGACAGCAGCGGTCACGTCGGCCGGCTGTACGACGCGCTGAGCGCGCACTTCGGGCGCAATCGACTGTTCTTCGACATCGATCACATCGCGCCCGGCCAGGACTTCGTGAATGTGCTCGACGACTCGCTCAATCGGTCGTCGGTGATGATCGTGATGATGGGGAAGCGTTGGGCGGGCACGGGAAAGATCGGCGCGCGTCGCATCGACGATCCGGGCGACTTCGTGCGCCTCGAGGTTGCGTCGGGCCTTCGCCGTCCGGAGCTGCGTCTCATCCCCGCGCTCATTCAGGGCGCGAAGATGCCGGGGCCGAACTCGCTCCCCGAAGAGCTCAAGGATCTCTCGCGGCGCAACGCGATCGAGATGAGCGATCTGCGCTGGCGCGAGGATGTCGAGCGACTGATCGCCAGTCTCGAGCGCGACATGGCGACTGCGGCACCGCTGCGCACGGCGGCGGAAGAGGTACGGAAGGCGCGCGAGATCACGCTCGCGCCCACGATTGCGGGAAGTCCAATGCTCAAGTGGGGCGCGGGCGCCGTCGCCGCCATCGCGCTGCTCTTCGGCGCGCGCGCGAGTTTCTCGCATCGAGATCCGCCGGCGAAGAGCGTCGCAGTCGTCCCTCCCGCCGTCGTGTCGACTCGCTCGGCCGGAACGATCGTCGGCGTGCCGACGGATGATCCACACGCGATGCCGTCGCATCTCACGCAGGCGGCGCAGATGGCGCTGGCAGCGGGACGGAAGTGGCGCGCGGACGCGGTGCTGACGCAGATCGTGGCCGCGCCCGACAGCACCGGCGACGCATCCGCCTTTCTCGTGCAATACGGCTTTCGCTCTCCCACCGACGGCGCGGGGCTCGCGTACACGGCCACGACCTCGGGGCAGCCTACATCGGAGCGCCTCGCGGCCATTCCGATGTCGACGATTCACGCCCTTCCCGAATCGTTCGTCGACCTCCCCGCAGCGGTGGACACGGCGCGCCGCAGCGGGATGTTCGGCTCGCTGCGCGAAGGGCGGCTGACGACGATCACGAGCCACGGCACGCCGCGAATCGCGTGGCGCATCAAGAGTGCGAGTGGCGGCACACGCCCCTACTTCATCGACGCGACCACTGGGGTGAGCATCCCACCATCTGCCGCGCCGACGCTTCCGCCCTCCACCGCTTCGACTGCACCCCTATCAGGGCGTACGAAGCTCGTGAACAAGGTGAAAGGCTTGAAGGGACTCTTCCACTAGCCTTGCGCTCTCAGTGGCTCGCGCGCAGCCGCTGTAGCAACACCGTCGAAAGCGCCACGCGGTCTCCGGGCGCCGACGCATCGAAGAATCGCTCGCCCGCGAACGACGTTGCGGGGAACGAAAATGCGGTGAGCGCTGCATCCACTCCGGCGTGCGCGGGAAACGCGAGCGTGAGGCTGCTGCTGAACAGCGCGGCGAGGCACGTCGTGCTCTGCGCCGTCGCGATGATCGGATTGACGAGTCCCGCAATCGGCGTGGTGCAGCTCGAGCCGACGGAGGTCAGCGATGCGCCACCGGCATGGGAGCTCGCATTGATCACGACGGTGTCGTTGGTCAGGAGCTCCATGCCGATCGAAGTGCCGTTCGCCAGGAAGCCGGCGAGCACCATCGTATGCACGAGGGAATCGCGGTACGCGACGACCACGTACGCGGAGTCGACCAAAGTGCCGGTATCGGGGTGGACTTCCTCGAACACGAAGCCCTTCCACTGCTCGGTGCCGGCCGATGTCGTGACGGTGATCGTCGTCGGCGCGGCTCCGAATGCAGCAGCGAGCTCGAGATTCGACAGTAGCTGCGCGCGCGTGACAAAGTTCGTATCGCCGACGCTCGCCGCCTTGGCGTGCGCATACAGGGTATCGAAGTGCTGGGCGAGCGTGCCCGCAGTCGGGCCAGCTGGAGGTCCCGTCGAGTCACTGCCGCAGGCGGTGGTAGCTGCGATGACTCCGATTGCCGCGGCGACGGACAGGCGAGTGGTGAGGCGCATGAGCGATAGACTCCAGGAGACATGAGGTAAGGCGGCGCGGAGCCGTGCTCTCGCGCGCAATGATTGCGAGAACACTGCATGACGTGCGCCTTGCGACATGAAGTCCATCGAACCTCGCCGGACGAGGACCGGTCCGGCGGGCGAGCGTATCGTTTTACGTGATCAACATCACCAATGCTGATGTGAAGAGCCTGTCGCGTATCGAGTCTAGAACCGGTTCATCTTGTGGAGCGCGTGGAGCATCGACTGCACGCGCAGACTGTTGTTGGCCGCATCTATGACACGAATGCCGTTGACGGCCGTCGTCGAGAACGAAAGACTCGCCAAGGCGGGATCGACACCGGATGCCGTCGGGAAGGTCATGGCAAGAGTCGTCTGGAACGTTGCAAGCGAGCATGACGAGAAGAACGTCATGTGGAATTCCGGATTCACGAGTGAAGCGGATGGCGTGCTACAGGTGGCACCGACCGAGGCCAGATGCGTCGTGCCGTGCGCAGTGTTGGGAGTAATGGAGAGCGTATCATTGGTGATCACACCGCCGGCTGACGCGGTACCCGTGCTGTCGAAGAAGACCGCGATCACGGTATGCGCCGCGGACTCTCTGTACGCGAGAAGGACGAATTCCGAATCCACCGGTTGTCCTGGGCTAGTCAGCTCGACGAACTCGTAGCCCTTCCAGTGCTCAGTGCCGGTGGCCGTCGTAACGGTGATACTCGAGGGTGACGCGCCCAGCGCCGCGGGAATCTCGAGCAGCGTCGAGAGCTCCACGCGTGTAGAGTAACCGTTGCTGCCGCTGTCGCTGCGAGCGAAGGCGTCTACGTAGATCGAGTCGAATCGCGCCGCCACTTCGGGGGGCGTATTCGTGGAGCTCGGGCCGGAACTATCGCTACAGGCTGCGGTGAGGGCGACGGCGGCAAGGGACGCCGCAAGGGCAAGGCGTGCGGGAGCTCGCATGCGAGATAATTCTCCGAAAATGGGATGTTAAGATTTGTCTATAAGGACGGCTCCGCCTCGGCGGCGTCACTCGCAATTGGCGCGAGGGGCCATTGGAGCGTAGAATGCCGCCCGGAGCGCACGGCTGGACGCTTTCTCCTCGGCAGGGCACACGTGCACCCGGCGTCAACTCACGCCGCCGGCGGCGCCATTCGCGCGCTCGGCGTC
>PLMM01000418.1 GCA_003142495.1 Gemmatimonadota bacterium
GCATCTCGTGAGTGGCATCAGCGCGGATCACTATGATGTGCGCTACGACGTGACCGACGCAGCGTCCGCGGCGAGCTCGCCGCTCGGGCTCAGCGGCGCCCCGATGCTGGTTTCGGCCTTCGGAGAGGCGCGCTGGAACGTGGCGACGCGATGGGCCTTCGCTGCGGGCATCCGCGACGCGCTCGTCGCGCCCTCGAGTGCGGGACTCGAGCCACGATTGTCGGTGCGCTTCTCGCCAAATGGCGCGCTCTCGTTCGGGGTCGGCTACGCGAGGTTGCACCAGTTCGTGCAGTCGCTCCGCAATGAGGAGTCCATCTTCGACGCGGTAGCGGGGATATCGCTTCCGGTCATCGCCGGTTCGACATTTCACGGAGCGGTCGTGCCGGTTGCTCAGGCCGATCAGCTGACGGCGACGACCGATGCGAAGCTCTCGCGCACGCTCACGCTCAGCGCCAACGCCTACGCGCGCGACGTCACTGGGCTCGTGCTCGTGGCGCCCGTGACGGCGCAGCCATTCGCCACCACGGCGTTCGCGATGGGCGGCGCGCGCGCACGCGGGATGTCGCTATCGCTGGCTCGCGAGGGAGAGCGACTCTCGGGTGAAGTCGGATACTCATTGTCCGACGTGACCCAGCGGGCCAACGGGCTGAGTTACACGCCGTCGTATGGCGCGGCGCAGTCGGTGTCGGCGGCGATCGGCGTTCGCGTGCAGCCGAGCACAGTGCTTCGAGTGGCGCTTGCGGTGCACGGCGGTGCTCCGACGAGTCTCATCGCGGATCAGGTCGAGTGGACGCCGTACACATCGTCGGCGGGGCGGGGCGACCTTGGCGGCTCACCGGAGCGCATCGCGGGCGCGCTCGATGGCTCGCGCCTCCCGACCTACGTGCGCTTCGACGTGGGCGTGCGTCACGACTGGCGGCTGCGACTATTCGGACGAGAGAGCGAGGTGACGACCAGTGCCGGGCTGACCAATCTGTTCAATCGCGGGAATGCGCTCGGCATACTGGCGGCGCCGGCAGGCTCCAGCGCCCTCCTGCTGCTGCCGCGGCGCAGCGCGACGTTCGGTCTCGAGTGGAAGTACTAGCAGTCGCCGGGTGACGGCGACGCGCTCTGTCACAAGCGACTCCTCTTGCGCGCTCCATCTCCGACGACCGGCACCCGCCCGTGCGTCGCGCGGTGAACTGCGGCACGCTCGGGAGGCTCCCTCGTCATCATGCAACACGCACACGTGCGCATCGCAGTACTGCCGTTGGAGCTTGCTCCTTCGCGAATGAGCGCGCACGCGTTCGAAGCCGACTTTCGCGCCGCGTTCGGAGAGCGCCACGCGGAGCTCTTTCGCGTGATCGATCGGTACCTGGGCGACGCATCGCTCGCATCCGACATCGTGCAGGAAACATTCGTGCGCCTGTACCGGAGGGGCACCATGCCTGATGATCTTCGCGCGTGGCTCGTGTCGGTGGCGCTCAATCAGGCGCGCGATGAGCAGCGCACGCGCTCGCGACGGCTCCGGCTTCTGCGGCGTCGTGCGCCCGAGGAGCACATGGGCGACGCCGCACCGTCACCGGAAGATGATGTGCTGTCCGCGGAGCGTCGGACGTTGGTGCGACGCGCGCTCGACACGCTACCGCAGCGAGACCGCGCGCTGCTCCTGCTGCGAGAGGAGGGCTACAGCTATCGCGAGCTCGCCGTCGCACTGGAAATCGTCGAGGCCAGCGTAGGAACGTTGCTCGCACGAGCAAAGGTCGCCTTTCGTCGCGCGTATGAATCGCAGCAGCAGATCTCCTCGAATCGGAGTCCGGATGCCAGAGCCTGAAGAGCAATTCGCCGACGATGAGCTGAGCAGCATGCTGGCATCGATCGATCATCCGGTGCCCGTGCTTCGCGTGAACGATGTGATCGGCCGGGCACGCGTGCGGTCGGGTCGACGTTCCGCGCTCCTTGCGGCTGCGGCGGTGATCGTAGCGGCGAGTGTCGCGACGGCTGCGGTGCCGGGATCGTATCTGCGGAGATATCTGCAGCACTTGATCGATGGGCATGCGACGGCTCTCGCGCCGCGCCAGACGGGCAGCGCCGTCGCGAGCGATGTCGCGTCGCGAGGGATCGCGTTCGCACCCGGACCGCAGGTGGATGTCGATTTCAGGGCGGAGCAGGCATCGGGTGCGTTGCAGGTGCGATGGGCGGACGTGTCGTCGGTGATGCTCGCGCAGACCGGCTCGAGTGGCGACGCGCACTACGCGCTGACTCCCGGCGGCGTCATCGTGGACAACGGAGGCTCGACGGCGAGCTACTCGCTGGTGCTTCCTCGCTCGCTTGCGAGGGCGCGAGTTCGCATCGCGGGGCGACTCGTGTTTTCGAAGGATGCGGGCAGCGTGTCGTGCACGGGCACTCGTGTTGACACGGGAAGCTGTGTGATCGAGGTTGCTGCTGAAGATCTCTCGCGGAAGCGTGGGACACCGTAGCAATTCCCCGATTCGCCATTCATGCCAGGGAATACACAATCGTCGGAACGTGCGCGGATCCTGCAGGTCGTTCAGCCGGGGCTTCTCGGGCTGATGGATGGATCCGTTTCCACGCTTGCCCCTCTCTTCGCGACGGCCGCGCTCACGGGGGCGCGCACTCGGCATTTCTCGTTGGAGCGGCGGCGTCCGCGGGCGCTGCGATTAGCAGGGGCTGGCCGAGGCGCTCTCGGATGATGGAGAGTTGTCGGGGTGCGGGAATCCGATCGCGCGTGGCGCGGTGACCGGGGAAGGGCGGGGGGCTGAGCGTGGGCTAACGTGCTTGTAGGCGAACGGCCGGGGACGCGTTAAATTGTGTCTCGCTCGGAAGGTCGAACGGGGCAGGGTAGCTCAGCTGGTTAGAGCA
>PLMM01000308.1 GCA_003142495.1 Gemmatimonadota bacterium
TGCAAGTCAGTATCGGACGCGACAAGCACGATTTTAGGACTTTCGCATGACAATTTCGGACAATCTTTTGATCCGCATCGAAGTTGAGGGCATTATTTAGCCACTGTCTGATTATTGAACAGCTTCTGTACAAAAAGAGCCATTAGCTTTCCGATGTTTGTACTCTCAATACAGGATTTCACAGCATCGCACTCATATTGGAGTGCGATGCCCCGCTCGACTATCAGTGCGCCGCTCGCCCCAACATCACGTGCGAGCCCGCGGGTCGCGCAACCGTCTGCGGATCGCCATCGCTCACGTAGCGAGTGCCGCTCTGCTCCAGCCGATCGAGCATCTGCTCCAGCTGGTTCGCGAACACCTCCACGCGCGGCAGCCGCTTCGCATCGAACGCGGGATCGTACGGACTCCGCGCCGGTCCACCTGCCACCTCGAGCACCGCGTCGAAGTCGTAGCGCGTCACGTGCCCGCCGCGCGGAGCCTTCCACTCGCCCGCCGCCGCAAGCGCGCGGTTCTTCGGCCACACACCCAGCGGCAGCGCGAACGTCCGCACGCGATAGCCCGGCACCGCGGAATCTATCGCCAGCGTGCCGCGCGCTATTTGCTCCTGCACCACGGCGTCGCTGTACTTCCCGAGGTTGGCGTGCCAGAGCGTGTGCCCGCACAGCTCGAAGCCCTGCTCCGCGAGAAAGCGAAGCTTCCGGAAGCGCCACTCGGATTTCTGCCCCTCGATCCCCTTCTCACCGAAGAACGCGTGACCGGCGGCGCCGCCCGAGAGCACGCAGAATGTCGCCTTGTTCCGCCAGTCCGGATGCTCCTTGTGGAATGCGAGCCAGATGCCGACGGCGCTGTTCGGATCGATCTCGAGCGTTCCGTCGTGATCGATGTAGCTGAACTGCGACGGACCCGCGTCATCGAACGTGAACACCACCGGCGATTGCCCCGCGGGCAAATCGATCTTCTTGTCGATCATCTCGGCAACCGTCACCGGGCGATAGCCGCTCGCGTACAACCGCTCGAGATCGCGCCGAAAGTGATTGCGCTCCACGTGCCACCGACTGTCGCTGTCGCCGAGTAGATGGTACTCGAGAATCGGAATCCGCCCCATCTCGTTGGGCGTGCGCTGGTCAGCGCTCGCGACTTCGCCTCGGGCAACGGAGCTGACGGTCGCGCTGCGCGACGACCCGTGGAAGGCGACGCTTGCCAGGAGCAGCGAAATGGTGAGGCGTGGGACGCGGAACATTGATGTCCTTGAAACGGGGCGGGTGGGCCGGAAGAATAGTCATCCCGGCACGCCAGTGCGCTCTTGCTGGAGACGATCGACGGGGCAGCGCCGATACTCCGCAACATGCACGAAAATTTACACTATTCCGACCGTCGCCGTGCCCGTGAATCCGGGGAAAAGCGCATCGGTGCGCGTCGCCCCGAGGTGCTTGCGCACGACCTCGGAAAACACCGCGCGGAAGTCGGTCGTGAGCGCGAGATCGCGCCCCTCGTTCAGCTGCTCAGGCGCGAGCCCCGGCCACTTCCCGTGCACCTTGTGTCCCTGCACGTGCCCGCCGATCACGAACAGCGCGCCCGCGTGTCCATGGTCCGTTCCACCATTTCCATTCTGCTTCGCCATCCGCCCGAACTCCGACATCGTCATGATCACGACGTCGTCCATCCGATCGCCCAGATCCGTCACGAGCGCCGCGATCGACTGGGCGAAATCGCCGAGCCGGTTCGCGAGCTGCCCCGTCGCGCCGCCCTGATTCACATGCGTGTCCCACCCGCCCACATCCGCGAAGGCGATCTCGAGTCCGACGTCCGCCTTCACGAGCTGCGCGATCTGCCGCAGACTCTGCCCAAACGGAGACTTCGGATACTGCGCATCATGCTCGGCCTCGTACCGCTGCGGATTCGCGGCCTTGAGCATCCTCACCGCGTCGAAGGTCTCCGCGCCGGCGCCGTGGATGAGATCCGCTGAGCCCGTGCGGTAGAGCGCCTCGAGCCGCTCGACGTCCGAGCCCGTCGCGCGAATCGTGAAGTCGTTGAGGCTCGACATCGCGATNNTACGTCGGCGCGGGGCCCTCCATGATGCGCGGCGTCTGCTGTGCGAACGCCACCGCGCGAAATGGCGACGCGGGGAGCTTGCACTCGTCGCACGTGTCCTTCGCGGCGAGAAAGCGATTGAGCCATCCGTCCGGCGTCCCCTTCACGTCGGGGGTGCCGCTCTCCATGTAGTCCTGCGCATCGAAGTGCGAGCGCGTGCTGCTCGGAGATCCCACTGCGTGCACGGGCGCGAGCAACCCGCGATCCCAGAGTGGCTTGAGCGGCGCCATCGCCGGATGCAGCCCGAAAAATCCATCGAGGTCGATCGCGCCATCCACCGCACCGGGGCGCGCGATCGCGATGTTCGGCCTGAGTGCGTAGTAGCTCGCGTCACCGTGCGGCACCACGATGTTGAGCGCGTCCGCCGCGCCGCGCTGGAAGAGGCAGATGAGCACCTTCCCCTTCTGCGGCGTCGGCATCCCCTGTGCATACACCATGCGCTTCAGGAATGACGGAGAGAGCCCCATCGTCACGAGCGCGAGTGCACCCGACTTGAGAAAGACACGTCGCTGCATATCTCTACCGCCGTTGAAATTCGGGAGCGCCGAGCGCGAGCCCGACCATGTTTTCGAATCCATTGAGCTTGGTCGCCGCAGACGCGCTGTCGCTCGCCATCGGGTTCACGCCACTCTCGAGCACCTTCCGCGTATCAGGCGATGCCTCGCCGCCGAGAATCGAATGGATGACGCCGTCCACCTGTGCGCCGTGCGTGAGCGCCTGCAGCTGCGCACCATCCGTCCACTCCGCGAGCGAGGCGCCCGGCACTTTCCCCGCCGCAACGACGAGCCCGAAGTTGATACGCGCAAGGATGGCGCCGGTGTTGATCCACGCGTCGCCGCGCTCGGGATAGCCGTTCGGCGCGAGATGCCCGTACAGCGGTTCCCCGAGTTTCGCGATCATCTGCGCGGTGCGCGGCGTGCTGTCCGCCTTCGCGCCCACGACTCTGAGCGCGCTCACCACGAGCTCGAACGGCGACTTGACCTTGGCCTTGTACGCGGCGCGCGAGAAAAACTCGCTCGACGTGAAGATCGTGCGCAGGCACTCGCGGATATCGCCATCGGTGCGCGTGAACGTCGTCGCGACGCGATCGACGAGCTCGGGCGGCGTCGAGTCGCTCACGAAGCGGCGCACGAGCTTGGTCGCGATGAAGTGCGCGGTCGCCGGCGCGGTGGCGACGATGTCGAGCACCTGCTCACCATCCTCGATGCCGCGATTCGCTTTCAGGGTGTGGCCGAGAAAGACTTTCTCTCCGGCATCGTGCAGCGCCGGACGAAAGACGAACGACCCATCCTCGCGCGGCTTCTCCACCGTCCACCCGGTGAACGCACGTGCCGCGCTCACGACATCCGCCTGCGTGTAGCCACCATCAACGCCGAGCGTGTGCAGCTCCATCAGCTCGCGCCCGTAGTTCTCGTTGAGTCCGCGCGGGCGCGGCTTCTTCGTCGTGTCCCGTCCGGCGGCCTCGAGCCGCGCGTTGCGCATCATCGCGTTACGGCCGCGGGCATTCCCTCCGCCACCGCGATTCGCGCGAACCACAAACGCCGGCCGATCCGCCTCAACACTGCTCTCCCAGTTGTCGAGGTAGTAGAGCATCGCCGGGCTCTTCGCCACCGCGCCCAGCAGATCGCGGAACTTCCCGAGCGCGTGCGGACGAATCGCGTCGCGCTCGTACTGGCCCAGGTAGTACCGCTCGGGGCCCTTGCCCGCGAAAACCGTGAAGTGATTCTCCCAGAAGTCGACCATCACTTCCTCGAGCTGCCGGTCGCCGATTACCGCGCGCGCAACCTTCGCGGTCTGCAGCTCGATGAGCATCTGCCGCGAGAGGCGACCGGCCTTCTTGAACTTCATCGAGTCGGCGGCGGTCATGTCGAGCCCCGAGAGCTTCCCGCCGCTCGAGTCGCGCATGACGGTCTCGCCGTTGCGCGCCAGCTCCTGCCTCTTCTCGCGAATCAGCTGATTGGGCTCGGGATAGTCCTTGAGCAGCTCGGCCGGGCTCATCGCGAGCACCGGAAATTTCGCGACAAACTGGTCGGCGGCGCGGTCGTCGATCTTCTGCGGCGACAGCTGCATCTCGATCCACGTGTCGACGCCCATCGCGCGCACACGCTCGGCGTCACCGGGGCGCGCACCGAAGGCGACGCGATTGAGCGCCTGCTTCACCTGCTCATCGGCGGTCTGCTCGCGAGTGCTCTGAACGGACATGTATTCGCCACCGGATGAGATAGTGGCGACGTGAGCGGTGCCGGATTGTGAGGTAGTGCAGGCCGCGAGTGCGAGCGCGACGGCAGCCGTACGTGCTACGAGGCGCATGTATCTCTCCACCGAGTACACGGTAGACTCCCGGCCTGCCTTCTCGTTAACACGGAACATCCATCGCCGCGCGCTAGTTTTCCTTGATGCCTCCTGCGCGCCGCGGACGTCCTCCCGCTACTCCACTTCCCGATCCAACGTGGGGCGACCGAGTTCGTGCGCTTCGGTACGTGCCGAAGCTCATCAAGCTGGTGTGGAACACCCACCCACGATACACCCTGATCATGACGGTGCTCCGCGTGGTGCGGGCATTCGTGCCCGTGGCGGGGCTGTGGATCGGGAAGCTGATTATCGACCAGGTTGTTGCGCTGCGAGCCACGCACGGCTCGGCGACTCCACTCTGGCATCTCGTGGCGGCCGAGATCGCCATCGTCTTCGGCGGCGAGCTCCTCGGCCGTGCATCATCGCTCGTCGAGAGCCTGCTCGGCGATCTCTTCTCGATTCACACGAGCATCCGCCTGATGGAGCACGCGGCGACGCTCGACCTGGCGCAGTTCGAGGACCCCAAGTTCTACGACCTTCTCGAGCGGGCGCGCCGCGACACGGTCGGACGCATTGGACTGCTGACGCAG
>PLMM01000269.1 GCA_003142495.1 Gemmatimonadota bacterium
CGACGGGGGCTCACGACCGGCGCTTTGGCTCTCGACTAGCAGCGAGAGAACATTTCACAGCCACTCAGCATGACGACGAGCGAAGAAACCGATGGACTCGACCTTCCCGAGTTGCGTGTGATCGTCGACGCCGTGCGCGCAATGCCATTCGCAGATCGAGCCACGCTGATGAAGGCGCTGATCCCGAGCATCACACAGGCACTGCAGCCGAATGACTTCGAAGCCTTCGTGTGTGAGCTCCGACTAAAGGGCGAGCGTTGGTACGAAGCCGACACCCATCCCGGGCAGGGGCGCGCGACGCGGACGGTTCCGGGCGAGCGCACGCTCGAAGGGCGCTGACGCGCGCGTTCTAATACCGCCAACTCGTCGTATCGCCCTTCGCCGTCTTGAGAAAGTGCGCCGTCATCGCCTTGATGAAGCGCGGGTGATACGTCAGCCGCGAGATCATGTTCGGGTTCGCATGATCGCCGCTCCAGCAATGCTCATCGCGCGCACCGTAGTCGATCACCGCATCCGCCGGTGGATTCTTCGTTCCCTTGAGGAAGTCGTCGGCGTAGTACACGGCGTCGTTCAGGAAGAAGTTGTCCGAGCGGCCGACGTTCAGCGTGATCTTCCCCCGCAGCTTGGGCCCGAGCGTCGCCCAATCGCGCTGCATGATGTGCACGAGATCGTAGTTGTCGCGCCAGTATGTGGCGACGGTCGAGTCGATCACTCCGGTGCGCTTGTCGAAGATCCGCTTCGGATATCCATCCGCGCCCACCGGAGAGAATACCGCCTCCCAGATGTCCCATTGGCCACCCGAGCGCGTCTTCGAGCCGAGCACCGCTTCCTTCTGGTTCGACTGCTCGACCGTCGCGCGCGTGCGCCCCATGTAGTCGCGCTCCGCGGGACGCGGCGTCGTGCGCCACGGCCCCGTGCTCACGAACGCATTTCCATCGTGGTAGATGTCGATCGTCGTGTACGCGTGGAAGTCGATCGGGTCCGGACAGTTCGCGTACGCGCCGTTGTAGTCGTCCGGATACTTCACCTGCACGCCAAGCGCCTCCCAGCCGCCCGTCGAGCCGCCGTAGAGCGCGCGCGCCCACGCGCCGAGCCCGCGATAGTGCGACTCCACGTACGGAATCAGCTCGTACGTGATCGCGTCGCCATAGGGGCCGTTGTTCTCCGAGTTCACCGCGTACGAATCGTCGTAGTACGGCGTCGGATGCTGGATCGTGAGCAGGAGCACGCGCGGGAAGCCCGGACCCGTCCACTCCTTGTAGAACTCGTACCCCTTCTCCTGATCGACGCGCTCATAGCCGAACTTCGTGCACAGTTCGAACTCGTGTCCGTTCGGGCAATGCACGGCGAGGCTGTCGAGGTTGTACGGCGGGAGCTTCGTGTCCGGCGGCGTCTCGCGGAAATCCGAGACGTCATTCTGGAAGTGGCCGTGGTAGATCGCCAGCGGATAGTGCGCATCCGGATGCGTATCGAAGCCCTCGGGGAGCACGAGGATCGCGCCGATGTACACCGGCCGCCCCCAGAACTTCGTCAGCCGCTCGCTCTTCACCTTGAAGTGCTTCACGTACTTCGTGTCGGCGACTTCGGGAATGTTCGGGATCGTCTGATCGAGCACGATGTGGATCGGCGTCGCGCTCGACGGATCGATGTGCATCTTCACCGGCTTGCTGAACAAATTCCCCGGCGCCTCGGGCCACTGCTGCCCCTCACCGCGATCGCCCGCGGGAAGCTTCACGGTCTTCCCGTCGCCCCGATGGAAAGTCTCGTAGACGTGCAACAGCCCCTGCACGTAGTAGTCNNGCCTCGGTCGCCGGCGCGAGCCCGTCTACATCCACGCCGAACACCTGTTGCGTGGTCACCGCATCGGAGATCTGCTCGCGCGGCTCCTTCGAGCTATCCGTCGAGATGAGCAGCAGCATGCGACCGTCCAACGCCTTCGAGCGCTGCGACGCCGCGAACGAGATCCCGACTTTCAAAGGGGCCGCGCCATTCGACTGCTGCGCCGGTGGCGGCGCGACGCGCTCGCATGACAGCAGCACGGTGGCAAGCACGATGAAGCGCGCGATGCGAGCCGGCGAGGCCCATCGGGGCAATGTGTACACGCGTGTCTCCGAGCTGAAGTGCGGGGCGTCCGATCGTATACAAACAAGATCGGAGCGAGCCGGGCCTATCGCAAGGAAGACTTCGTGAAGTGCGTATCAGAGCTACCGATCGGCCGTAGCGCCTGCTCGTCCGACCAGGGGCGCATACGCATTGCGCAGCGCCGTCTCAATTTCCGCGGGCTCGATCGGCTTGTCGAAGAAGAAGCCCTGGCCGAGCTCACAGCCGAGATCCTGCAGCCCGCTCAGCTGCTGCTTCAACTCGATCCCTTCGGCGATCGTCTGCAGCTGCAGCGTCTCGCCCAGCGCGATCACCGCGCGCGCGAGCGCAGACTCCGTGTCGCCGCGCCCGACATCGTCGACGAACGACTTGTCGATCTTGAGGATGTCGATCGGGAATCGCTGCAGATAGCCGAGCGATGAGTATCCCGTGCCAAAATCGTCGATCGCGAGACGAACGCCCAGCGCCTTGAGCGCGTGCAGTCGCTCGAGAATCGTCTCGCTCTGCTGCATCAGCACACTCTCCGTGATCTCGAGCACGAGCTGGCGCGGATCGAGCCCGCTGTCGCTGAGCGCGCGGCGCACATCCTCGACCACGTGCTCCCCCTGCAGCTGATGCCCCGAGATGTTGATCGTGAGCGTGAGCGGATGGCCCTCAGGGCGAAGCGGCTGCCAGCCCACGGCCTGACGACACGCCTCGCGCACTACCCAGCGGCCAAGCGGCACTATCAGCCCCGTCTCTTCCGCGAGCGGAATGAAGGTGAGCGGCGACATCATCCCACGCGTCGGATGATTCCAGCGGACGAGCGCCTCGACGCCGGCGATCTCGCCGGTGTGCAGGAGCACGATCGGCTGGTAGCGCAGCGTGAACTCGTTGCGCTCGATCGCGTGGCGCAGATCGGCCTCGAGCTCGAGCCGCTCCAACGCCTCAGTGTGCATGCGCGCTTCGTAGCGGCGATACTGTCCCTTCCCGCTCTGCTTCGCGATGTACATCGCCATGTCGGCGTTGCGCAGCAGATCGCTCGCCGTGTGATCCGGATCCGCGCTCGCGATGCCGATGCTCGCCGAGGCGAACACCTCTTTCCCTTCGAGATGGAAGGAATGGCGCATCGACTCGAGCACGCGCTCGACGACGGTCATCGCGGCATCGTTGTCCGACGCATCCTCGATGAGGATCGCGAACTCATCGCCGCCGAAGCGCGCGATCGTGTCCGCGGTACGCACCGCGTGCTCCATTCGCTTCGACATCTGGATCAGCAGCATGTCGCCCTGCGCGTGGCCGAGCGAGTCGTTGACGGTCTTGAAGTTGTCGAGATCGAGGAAGATCACGGCGATCGTGCGCGAGTGCCGGCGCGCGAGCGCGAGCGCGTGCGTTACGCGATCGAGAAAGAGCGCGCGGTTGGCGAGCCCCGTGAGCGTGTCGTGAAATGCCTGGTGCGTCAGCTCGGCCTGCAGCGCCTTTCGCTCGCTAATGTCACGCGTGTTGAGCACGATCCCGCGAACCGTGGGCTCGTCGAGCAGATTGGTGCCGATCACCTCGACGTCGCGCCAGCCGCCATCGCGATGACGAATGCGCCACTCCGCCGGCGTGGTGACGGCGCCGCGCGGGAGCACGGACATGAAAAAGCTGAGCGTGCGCGGCACGTCATCCGGATGCACGAGCTCCGCGAGCCGCTTCCCCTCGAGCTCACTCGGCAAGTGCCCGAAGATCTGCGCGATGGTGGGGCTCACGTAGCGCATGACGGTGTCGGGATCGACGATCGTGATGACGTCGGACGAGTGCCGCACGAGCGCCTCGAAGCGCGCCTCGTTCTCGCGCTTGGACTGCTCGGAGAGCAGGCGCACGTTCTCGCGCACGGCCGCGATCTGGCGCACGACGACGAGCGCCGTGATCAGGATGCCGCCGATCGCGAGCACGCTCATCGGCTCGGGCCAGGTGCGCACGGCGACGACGCCGAGCAGCGCGTAGCTGAGCACAACGCCCATGTACGGCAGATACGTGAAGGGCTGCGAGCGCGCGTTGCCGTCCGTCTCGTCGATGATGATCGGCGGCTTCCAATAGTAGCGCGCCAGTCCGGTCGTGATGACGATGTAGGAGACGACGTACGTCACATCCGTCCACGTCACCTTTCCCCACCCTTCCTGCAGAATCGTCAGATCGTTTGCGAGATCGGACAGGAGATAGAGCACCAGTCCGGCGAGGAGCACCGTGGACGCGGCGCCCGACTCCTGCGTCGGCCGCCGAAGGAAAACGGTGACGACGCCGAGGAGCAGCAGCATCGACGCGATCGGATAGGCCAGACCGAAGAAGGTGCCGGAGAAGCCGTCGAGCTCGTAGGTGCGGGTGGGGATGATGACGAGATACCAGATCGCCAATCCACCGGCGACGATCACCGTTGCCGCGTCGAGCAGGAACTTCCGATATTCGTTCGAGACGCGCCGCGCGAGCGGGAACGACAGGAGCCCCGCGAGCCCGAGCACGTAGAGGCCGAAGTACAGGATGTTCGTCCAGGCGGAGAGCGGGTTGCCGTTCTCGTAGAATTTGATACGGAACGCGGTGACGTTACCGAGCAGCACACTCGTGAACGCGAGTCCAATGAGCAGCAGCGCGCGGCGAATGCGGGCGTCGGTGTCGGGACGACGGCTGGCGCGCAGGGCGAGCACGGCGGCGCCAAAGTTCATGGGGATGAACGCGAGGGCGTGCACTACGTGTGCCCATGTGCTGTTCCCCGCGCCGCTCATGAGCCACAGGTAGACGAGGGCGTAGGCCGCGATCAGGAGCGGGAGTGCGTTACCCCAATCCGCTACCCACGCGCGTAGTCGGGGGTTCGCGCGTGTGGCGCTGTCGTTCGATTGCATGCTCTAGAGACGCGACTGACGGGACATCGTTTCGACGCCGAGCTCCGATCAGGAGAGTTCTTTAGCCCGATTCAGAGGACGAAATGACCCGAGCCGGCCCAGGTAGCGGGCCGGCTCGGGGAACACGTGTATTAGAGGCGCTTTAGGGGCGGTATGGCGACCCGCCGCTCATCGCGCCCATGCCGTAGCCGAAGCCAAGCATGCGCACGATGTAGAAGATCACGAACATCACGACAAAGGTGACGAGGACGACTACCACCGTGTAGCCAAGGGCTTTCTCTGCGGGCGCCTTCATGAGCACCGGGAGCCCGAGATAGAGCAGGTAGAGGCTGTAGAGTGCGAAGATCAGCGCGATGATTCCGAGCGCGGGAATGAGCGAGAATATCCCGCCGACCCACGCGGCCGTGTACGCGTAGGCAACGACCTTGAGCGCCTGGATCGGATTCTTGGTACCGCCGAAGGAGGGCGCGAGCGCATCTACGATGAGAGCGACGATGTAGATCGCGACGAGGCCCAGCACGTACGTCACGGCGGCGTTCGTGATCGCGCTGACGAACGGAGTCTTGTAGCTGCCCCCGACGAAGGGGATACTGATTCCGATCAGCGCCATGCCGACCGCCTGGCAGATGGCGGGAATGGCGGACAGCGGCGCGATATAGCCAGCATACAGCGAGCTGACGGTCGCCGGCTCCGCATCGATCACCTGCCACTCTGCGCGCGGTGACAGAAGTATATTTTTTACGCGATCGACCAGGGCCATGGTTCGCTCCGTTGAAATGGGATGCTCGATCTTACTCGCGATAGCCGCAAGCGGAAGGTCTGCAGCTACAATAGATACGCGGCCTCGGCCCAGATCGTCTCACGCTCTTGACCCGATTCGGTGTCAGGAGTGCCTGTCACCACGCGGCCGTGCGCGGGGCGCCCTACTGCGTGACCGACACGCCGTCGGTGAGGCGCAGCGAGACGCGGCCACCCTGCGGAATGCACGCGCCGATGCCGATTCCCTTCGCGCTGGGCGCCGCGTTGAACTCCGTGTGCGCGGTCACGGTGCCACTGATCGGCACGGCCTTCCCAGCAACATCGATCGACACGCCCTTCGCCGTGATGAACACCGGCGCCTTCGCGGTGACGACGCTGAGAATCACCTGCGTGCCCACGGGAAGCGAAATGCCGTTGCTGCCGCTCACGGGAGTCACGGTGGTCGTCGTGAACTTGTCGCCGTCGGCGCTGCCGTTGCTGCAGATGCGCGATCCGCTCGCGAGCTCCAGCGTGGTGCCGGGGCCGATGGAGCCGGTCTTCGCGACGGGAGCCGGCGGCGGCGCGGGCGCCGGGGCCGGAGCGGGCGCGGGCGCCGGAGCGGGCGTTACCGCGGGGGCGGTGACCGGCGCGGGGCGGGACGTTACGGGCGCGGAGGACGGCTCTGTGCGCGTGCGCGTGGGCTCCGTGCGCGCGGGCTCCGTGCGCGCGGGCTCGCGAGAGTCGCTCGGGCGATGCGACGAGCGCTGCGAGCTCGGCGTGCTGGCCGGCGCGACGACGGGCGCCGGGGTGTTTGTCTTCGAATGAAAGACCCCCAGCTGGCTCAGCCCCGTCACCGCCGCGGTGATGGACCCCACCAGCGCGGCTGTCGCCGTGAGGTAGCCAGGTGCGGTGTGAAACCACTTCTGCTGGGGCTTTTGCTCGTCTGCCATTCGAATCGCCTCTGTGCCGGGTTCGACCTGCTCGTCCAGAATTCTATGGTGCGCAAAGGGTGACTCGCAACGACCCCATGGCGTATCGCTCCGTACGTGACGATGCGCACAACGCCCTTCACTGCGGCGCCTCGCTCTCCACCTCTTCCCGCTCCGCCGTGTAATCGTCGCCGGGCGCGAGATGCTCGTGCGAATCGTTCCCCGCCTCCTCGTCGTACGTCAGCAGCAGATCGCGCAGATCCTGCTGGCGCTGCAGATGACTCATCACGTCGCCACCAATCTCGCCGGCCTCCGTCTGCCTCAATAGCTCCGCGCGCTCGGCCGCCTGCATCCGCCGCCGCAGCGCACGGAACGCCGCCGAATCGAAGCCATTGCTCGCCTGCGGCAGGTGCGTGCGCTGCGCCATGCGCCGGCGATGCTGGTACTCGAGCCGCATCTTCGCGATGACGTTTGCCGGCACCTTGCCTTCGCGCTTTATCTCCTCTAGCCGCTCGAGCGCCGCATTGGCCATCGCGACGCGCACGCTCCGCTCCTCCTTCGCCTCCTCCCCATCCGACTTCAGCCCGAGCTTGCGCACCAGCGGCGCGAGGCTGAACCCCTGCACCACCAGCGTCATGAAAATCACACCGATGGTGACGAAGATGATCAGGTCGCGCGAAGGGAATGGCGCGCCGCCATGGATCGTGAACGGCAGCGCCAGCGCGATGACGAGCGAGTCTGCGCCGCGCAGCCCGGCCCACGCGATGAAGAACGGCTTCTGCTGAACCCCCTCCCTTGTTGCGCTGCCGGTGACTGGATCGTTGAATGTGAGGATGACCCGCCGGCGAACCCAACCTGCCCCATGGTCCCGGTGGAGTGACGAGCGCCTGCTCACGCTGCGCTTTCGGGAGCTGCACCTCTCCCAGCCCAGCACATGGGTTGTGACCTGTCATCAACAGCTGCTCGCTGAACTGGCGGACCGATCGTTGCGAGTACGTCCGCACGTGTGGCTGGCCGAAGACTGGTTCTCGCCGCGCGGCATCCCCGGAATCGCCATTCCCTTCTACCTCGCCCACCCCCGACTCATGCAACTCGAGCGTGCTCAGATGCATTCGGTGGAAGGTGGAACGCCCGCAACGTGCATGGCAATCATGAGGCACGAGGCAGGCCACGCGATTCAGCACGCCCATCGGCTGCATCGACGCGCGCCGTGGCGCCAGCTCTTCGGCGCGTCGAGCTCGCCGTACCCCGATCGCTATCGCCCGCGCCGGCGCAGCAACCGCTTCGTTCAGCATCTTCCCGGCTGGTACGCGCAGAGTCACCCCGATGAGGATTTCGCGGAGACATTCGCCGTCTGGCTGCGCCCCGGCTCGCGCTGGCGCACCCGCTACGCACAGTGGCCCGTCGCGCTCGAAAAGCTCGAGTACATCGATGCGCTGATGCACGACCTCGAGAATGTGCGCCCGCCGGTCACCTCGCGCGCGCGCCCCCTTTCACTCGCGCAGACCTCCCTCACCCTCGGCGAGCACTATCGCGCGCGGCAGCGCGCGGCGAGCGATGCACCGCCGGGATGGCTCACCCTGTGACGCGCGCCCCTCGCCGCAACAAGCTGCGCGTGATAGCGCTCACGCATCCCGACCACATCCCGCCCGACACGCTCGAGGGAACGTCGGACAAGGAAGCGCTCGCGTGGCGCGCCGAGTTCGACGTCGTCAACGGCCTTCGCGAGCTCGGCCACGAGGTCGAAGCACTCGGCGTGCAGGACGATCTGCAGCCGATCCGCGACGCCGTCACCGACATCAAGCCGCACGTCGTCTTCAATCTGCTCGAGGAATTTCAGTACAACGCCACCTTCGATCACAACATCGTGGCGTACCTCGAGCTCCTCGGTGTGCCCTACACGGGATGCAATCCGCGCGGGCTCGTGCTCTCGCGCGGCAAGGCGCTCTCGAAGAAGCTGCTCGCGTACCATCATGTGCCGGTGCCGGCGTTCGAGGTATTTCCCCTCGGCCGCAAGGTGCAGCGCCCCGCGGAGCTCGCGTTTCCGCTCTTCGTGAAGAGTCTCACGGAGCACGCGTCGATCGGCATCGCGCGCGCGTCGCTCGTGAACGATGACGACGAGCTTCGCGAGCGCGTGGAGTTCATCCACGAGCACGTCGCCACCGATGCGATCGCCGAGCAGTTCATTCCGGGGCGCGAGCTGTACGTGAGCGTCGTCGGCAACTCACGGCTCCGCACCTTCCCGGCGTGGGAGCTCGTCATCGACGATCAGGATGCGAACGAGCCGCTGATAGCGACGGCGAAGGTGAAGCACGACCTCGACTACCAGGCGAAGAAGGGCGTGAAGATTCGCGCGGCCGAGGGATTGTCGAAGGCGCTGAGCGCGCAGCTGGGATGGATGAGCAAGCGGATCTATCGCGTGCTCGAGCTCTCGGGATACGCGCGCATCGACTATCGGCTCGACGCGAGCGGTGGCCTGTATTTTCTGGATGCGAATCCGAATCCGGACATCTGCGAGAGCGAGGAGTTCGCTTCGGCCGCGCGCTACGACGGGGTGGAATACCCGGAGCTGCTGCAGCGGATCGTGCGGTTGGGGATGGGTGCGCGTCCCCTGTCGGCGGCCGGCTAGCTCACGACCGCCGAGGGACGTTCAGGCAGCGCGCTGATAGGCCGCGCGCCACACCTGCGTGCCTTCGTCCAACGAAAACACGTACTGGAACTTCGCCGGCGGAAATCCGCGGACGCCGATCTCCAGCAAATCGCCTGTCTCGGCATCGGCCTGCACCGCGATCGTATCAAGGGCGTCCTTGAACGTATCGCTTTCGACGGCACCCTTTCGCCGTACGTCGGAGCTGCCGATGGAAAACTCAAAACGCGGCATGCAATCCTCCCCTGTTTGTCGTCATGTCTCTATACACATATCCAGGACGATTGGTTTCGCTTTTCGCGCGACCGTCATTTTGGCGGGAACTCGCTCGGCGGCAACCGTCTTGCTCTCCTGAACCGTCTCGCAGACACTCTCGGAGAGCAGCGACATGACTACGCCCCGCAAAGCCACAAGCGCCGCCAACGCAGGAACCGTCGGCTTCGGCGACCTGACCGTGAATCGACTCGGCTTCGGCGCCATGCGGATCACCGGCGATGGCATCTGGGGCGAGCCGAAGGACCGCGAGGAGGCCAAGCGTGTGCTCAGGCGCCTGCTCGAGCTCGACGTCAACCTCATCGACACCGCCGACTCGTACGGCCCTGAGGTTTCCGAGCGGCTCATCAGCGAGACATTGGCGCCGTATAAGGCGGGGCTCGTGATCGCGACGAAGGGCGGTTACGTGCGCACGGGCCCGAATCAGTGGAAGCCCAACGGAAAGCCGGAGCACCTGCGCTCGGCGCTCGAAGGGAGCCTCAAGCGGCTCAAGCTCGAGCGCATCGATGTCTACCAGCTGCACAATGCGGCAGATCCCACGGTGCCGCTCGCGGACTCGATCGGCGAGCTCGCGATCATGCAGAGCGAGGGGAAGATCCGGCACATCGGCGTGAGCAACTTCAGCGTGGCGCAGCTCACGGAGGCGCGCTCGCTCGTGAAGGTGGTCTCGGTGCAGAATCGCTACAACCTCGGCGATCGCGCCTCGGAGGCCGTGCTGAAGGAGTGCGAGAAGCTCGGCATCCCGTTCATTCCCTGGGCGCCGCTCGGCAAATCGAACAGCGATGCGACGAGCGCGCTCGAGAACGTCGCCAGGCGCCACGATGCGACGACGGGACAGATCGCGATCGCGTCGCTGCTCGCGCACTCGCCCGTGATGCTCCCAATTCCGGGCACGTCGAAGGTGAAGCATCTCGAGGAGAACATCGCCGCGGCGGGGATCGAGCTCACGGAGCAGGATCGCAAGGAGCTGTCGCTCACCTCCTGAGGCTGGCGCTTCACCCCGCGCTACTTCCCTTCCTTGCGCTTTCGCACCACGATACCACCCTAGGCGAGCAGGGCGGCGAGCACGCAAAGGTGACGCCGTGCATTCGCGAAGCGCACCTCATCCTCAACCCGCGGACAATGTCGAGCGACGACACGGAATCCATGAGCAGGCGCAGCTTCGTTGCGGGCGCACTGGCGTCGAGTGCAATGGTGGCAGGCGGCGGCGCATCGTGGCCGGCCGTACTCTCGCGAACGATGCACTCGCAACCGACCGGGCATGTGTCGGATGGCAGCGTGGAGGAGCAAACCATTGGTCAGCTCCAGGAGGCGATGCAGGGGGGCGCGATCTCGTCGCGAGAGATCGTCGAGGCGTATCGCGCGCGCATCGGCACTCTTGACCACGATCTGCACGCGGTGCTCGAGCTCAACCCTGACGCGAGCGCGATCGCCGACGCGCTGGATGCGGAGCGCAGGAAGTCGGGCCCGCGCGGGCCGCTCCACGGCATTCCCATCCTCATCAAGGACAACGTCGCGACGGCCGACAAGATGGAGACCACTGCGGGATCGCTCGCGTTGGTTGGTGCGCGCCCACCGCGCGAGGCATTCCTGGCCGAGCGGCTGCGCGCGGCCGGCGCCGTGATCCTCGGCAAGACGAATCTCAGCGAGTGGGCGAACTTTCGGAGCACGCATGCCTCGAGCGGATGGAGCGGCCGCGGTGGGCAGTGCCGCAATCCATACGCGCTCGATCGCTCGCCGAGCGGCTCGAGCTCCGGCTCGGCCGCGGCGGCGGCGGCGAGCTTTTGCGCGGCGGCGATCGGCACGGAGACGAACGGCTCGATCGTGAGTCCGGCGTCTGCGTGCTCACTCGTGGGCATCAAGCCGACGGTTGGGTTGGTGAGCCGGAGCGCGATCATCCCGATCTCCCGGAGCCAGGACACTGCGGGCCCGATCGCGCGCACTGTCACCGAGGCCGCGATTCTGCTCGGCGCGATCGCCGGCGCGGATGCGCGCGATGGGGCGACGATGGCGAAGGGAGCGCGACGCGTTGCGAGCTATGCGACGGCGCTGGACGCGGACGCGCTGCGCGGGAAGCGGATAGGCGTGCCGCGCGAGCAGTACTTCGGCTACAGCACCGCCGCGGACTCGATCGCGCAGCATGCGCTCGATCTCATGCGCGAGAAGGGCGCGGTGATCGTGGATCCCGTCGAGATCGGAAAGATGGGGCAGGTCGGCGACGCCGAATTCGAGGTGCTGCTCTACGAGTTCAAGGCGGGGATCAACGAGTATCTCGCCGAGCTTGCCGTGGGCGCGAAGGTGCGCACGCTGGCCGACCTCATCGCGTTCAATCACACGCACGAGCGCGAGGAGATGCCGTACTTCGGCCAGGAGATCTTCGAGCAGGCGCAGAAGCGCGGACCGCTCACGGATGCGAAGTATCTCGCGGCGCTCGCGAAGGCGCGGATGAACACGCGTGCGAAGGGGATCGATGCAATCATGGACGCGCACAAGCTCGACGCGCTCGTCGCGCCGACGGGCGGGCCGGCGTGGCTGATCGATCTCGTGAACGGCGACTCGGACGGCGGCGGCAGCTCGTCGCCGGCGGCGGAGGCCGGCTATCCGAGCATCACGGTGCCCGCGGGCTATGCGTTGGGGCTCCCGGTAGGCATCTCGTTCTTCGGGAGGGCGTGGAGCGAGCCCACGCTCATCGGCATCGCGTATGCGTTCGAGCAGGCGGCGAATGCGCGGCACGCGCCGACCTACGCGCGCACCGCCGCACTCTGAGCCGCGCTACTCCGTCTTCTTCTGCGTCGGATGCTTGACGGTGTCGGGATGCGGGCCCGGCATCGGAATCGGATTCGGTGACGCAGGCGGCGCCGCGTTCGGCGCGGGCATCGCGGTGGTGTCGCCGCCCTGCGCGAAGAAGAACTGCGGCTCGGCCCTCGTGCGCAGCGAGCGGATGTACTGGATGAGCGCACCGATCTCGCGATCGTTCAGGCGACCGGCCCACGGCGGCATCCCCATCGGGCGTCCGTCGTGAATGCTGTGATAGATGAGCGAGTCGGTACCGCCGTACTTCCACGTCGTGTCGCGCAAGCTCGGACCCATCGCGCCGCCGGCGAGGCCGCCATGACAGCCGTAGCAGTTGTTCTCGATGAAGAGCTGGCGTCCCTGCACCGCGAGCTTCGCGTCGCCGCCGAAGGTACGCTGGCCCAGGTCGTCGGACGAGCCCGGCTTCGCGGCGGCCTTCCCCTCAACGGCCTTGTCGCTTTGGCCACCGCAGGCCGCGAGCAGCACGAGTGAGAGCACGGCGCCACCGTACGCGATCGCCTGAAGCGATGTTCGCATTGTCATTCTCCGTGAATCGCACTGCTCGACGCCTGTGCGGAGTCGAGCGGTACGCCGTAGTCGGACAGGATTTTATGGATGGCCGGACGCTCGCGCGCGAGCAACGTGTCGAGCGTGCGCGCGAGAGTCGTATCGGTGCGACGAAGCCCCATCGCGATGTCGAACGCGAAGATCTGGCCGGATGCATCTGACGATGGAGCCACGGGCACGATCGTGAGCGGCATTGGTGAGTGCTTCGCGAAGTAGCCTGCGAACGGGCCCCACACGATCGCGACGTCGATCTCGCCCTTCTCGAGCGCCTCGATGATGCGCGCCTGCGGATTCGGCTTCGAGTAGTCGTCGACGATCTGGTAGCCGCGCACGTTGTCGATCATTCCGCGCGACGCGAGCGCCTGCGCGGGCGGGGTGTTCTGGTAGTCGTCACCGATCATGTGCACGCCCACCTTGAGCGAGCGCAGTGCGCTGTCGTCGAGCGAGCGCACGTGCACCGGACCCTTGGTGCGATAGACGATGACGTACGTCGAGCGGTAGTACGGCGCGGTGGTGAGCAGGGGGCCGAAGGCGACGGGCACGCCCATGTATACGTCGCACGCGCCGGCCTTGAGCCCTTTGCGCACGAAGCCGCGCATCTGCGGACGCCAGCTGAACTCCACCGTCGTGCCCATATCGTGCGCGAGGAGATCGGCGATGCGATTCTCGAAGCCTGCGCGCTGCTCGTTCGAGAAGGGGAGATTGTTCGGATCGGCGCAGACGCGTAGCGGCGGCTTCGGCGACTGGCGCGCCGCGGCGCCAATCGTCGAGAACACGAGGAGAGCCAACGCCGCGCGAGCGATCACGGCAGCGTGAACACGTGCAGTGCCCCGCCCGCCTTCGTGTGATCGGGCAGATCCTTCATCGCGTTGACGGCGCCGAGTGCAGCGAAGGGATCGTCTGTGGAGAGATTGCCGGGCACGATGGCGCCTGCCCATCCACCGACGCCTTCGTAAATCGCGACGTACTGCTTTCCATCGGGGCCGATGAAGGTCATCGGATTGCCGACGATTCCGGAGTTGAAGTGCGTCTTCCAGAGCACCTCACCGCTCGTCGCGTTCACCGCCTTGAAGTCGCCGTCCATCGTGCCGTAAAACACGACATCGCCGGCGGTCACGAGCGCGCCCGACCACACGGGGAAGTTTTCCTTGATTCCCCACACCTTCTTCCCCGTGCCCGCATCCCACGCGAGGAACTCGCCGCGATTACCGCCGGGGCCGCCGTACATCTTCACCGCGGCGCCAACGTACGGCGTGCCCGCGATGTATTTCGCCTCGATGCCGCCGTAGTCCATACAGAGATTCGACGCCGGCGTGTAGAAGAGATGTGTGCGCGGCGAGAATGCCGCCGGCTGCTGATCGCGCGCGCCGATGGACGACGGGCAGATGTTCGTCGTCATGCGCCCCTGGTGTGTCTGCTTCTCGTCCACGAGCGTCGGACGGCCGGAGGTGAGATCCACACCCGTCGCCCAGTTCACATACTGGAACGGCTGCGCGACGAGCACCTCACCCGTGTGGCGATCGATCGTGTAGGCGAAGCCATTGCGATCGAAGTGCACGACCACCTTTCGCGTCGCACCGTTGAACGGAATGTCGGCGACGATCTGCTCGTTTACGCCATCATAGTCCCACGCGTCGTGGGGCGTGTACTGGTACGCCCACTTGAGCTCACCCGTGTCCGCATCGCGCGCCATCGCGGACGTGGAATAGAGATTGTCGCCGGGGCGCAGATCAGGATTCCACGTGCCCGGATTCGAGGTGCCGTAAAACACCGAGTTCGATTCGGGATCGAAAGTCACCCATCCCCACACCGTCGCGCCGCCGATCTTCCACTGGTCGCCGCGCCAGCTCGTGACTCCCAAGTTCGCGGGCTTCATCGATTCGTAGAATGGCTTGAACGATGCGCCGATCTTCACGTCCTTGTCCGGCCCCGTGTTGAACGCCTGCCAGACGATCTTCCCCGTCTTCGCATCGAGTGCCGTGATCCATCCGCGCACGCCCATCTCGCCGCCCGAGTTGCCGACGTACACTTTCCCCTTCGCGACGAGCGGCGCCATCGTCATCGTCGACCCCTGATTCGGATCCGCGAGCTTGGTGCGCCACACTTGCTTACCGGTGACCGCGTTGACGGCGACCGTCGCGTTGTCGAGCACGTTGTAGATGATGTTCCCATCGTAGTACGAGGCGCCTCGATTCACGTCATCGCAGCACGCCTTGCCAAACGCCGTCTGATCGATGGGCGGAGCATATTCCCACAGCTTCGCCGGTCCCGGCTTCGACAGATCGAATGCCACGAGCTTGTTGGGATACGGCGTGACTACGTACATTCTGCCACCGACGACGAGGGGCTGTCCCTCGTGTCCGTCGGCTATTCCGGTGGTATAGCTCCACGATTCCTTGAGCTGCGCCACGTTGCTGGTCGAGATCTTGTCCAGCTCGCTGTATCGCGTGCTGCCGTAATCATGACCAGGAATCGTCCAGTCGCCTTCCTTCGAGCCCGGCGGCAGCGTGCTGCGCTTGGTGCTCGTGGTGGAGGGAGCCGGGCTCTTCGTGAGTGCGGGCGCTATCTGTGCCTGGGCAAACGCAGCGGCCGGCACTAGTGCGGCGGCTGCAAATGAACAGGCGATCGAGCGCCAGGAAGGGCTGCTGGCGTGCATCATTTAGCTCTCCGTGATGGACACGGATTTACCATGCAATGTGCGCACCGTCGGCGCACCACGTTGGTTTCCCTATATGCACACCAGGTGAGATGATCATCCCCCACGCCTTTCTGTTCGCCGCCGCCGGATTCACGATCGTCGACGTCGTCCATGAGTACGTCTCGTTCGTAGGGACCTTCTTCATCGTCGGCGCGTCGTCGTTCTACTTTCTCCTCCTCCGCCCATCGTTCGCGCGCAACTCGGACGCGATGCGCGTCGCCGGACGCTCCGCCGCCCGCATCGGTGTCGTCGGCGCGCTGCTCCGGCTGCTCTCGATCGGCATGTCGGTGAGCACAGCCATGACCGAGAAGCAGCTATCGCTCGCCGAGGCGCTCACGCGGCGGCCATCGATGGTGGTTGGCGAGATCGTGACGCTGATCGCGGTCATCGCCTTCGCGAGCGCCGCGGCCGCCTCGCGCAACGCCGTCGCGACGTGGGCCGTCGCCACGATCGCGACGCTCGTCATCGCGCTGCGCGGACTCATCACCACGGACGTCGGGGATCTCGTGAATCCGATCCACGTCTTCGCAGCGTCGATGTGGATCGGCACGCTCTTCGTGATGGTCGTTGCCGGGATCACCACGGTGCTGAGCGGCGCCTTCGCGACGAGCGATCGCGGCTCCGCATGCGCGACGATGGTGAATCGCTTCTCGACGCTCGCGCTCTGGAGCGCCGGCGTGCTCGTGCTCACCGGCGTCACCACGGCGTATCTACACCTGCGCAAATTCTCCGCGCTATGGACGAGCGTCTACGGCCAGACGCTCCTCGTGAAGCTGTGCCTCGTCGCGGTGGTGTTCTGGCTGGGCGGCTACAACAACTGGCGCATGAAGCCCACGCTAGGAACGGAGGATGCGGCGCGACGCCTCAATCGCTCGGCTACCTACGAGATCGCGGTCGCGGCAGTCGTGCTGATAGTGACGGCGGTGCTGGTGAACTTGCCGACGCCGGGAGAGCACATACCGCGCTAGTCGTGCGTGTTCACTTTGCTCATCCACGCATCCGCACGATACTCGCGCTCCTGCACCGTGGCTTTGGTCATGTCGCGCGAGATGCTCACCTGACGAATCGGACGCGGTGAGTCGCCGAGCGACTGGAGCTGATTGGGCCCCGTCAGCTTGAAAAAGCTGAGCGACTCCTGTGTGCGCGACAGCTGGAGGAATGCACCGCCATCCGCAAGCGGCGTGGAGCGCGCGATCTCCGCGAACATCGTCGTCCACTGCGTCGTCGATCCATCGTCGAGCGAGAGCACGGCCAAGCCGAGTGAGTCACCCGTCGTGCGGTCGTTGCCCTCGAGAAAGATTCGATTGCGCGATGGGTCCGCCGCGATCGCGAAGAGGAATGCGTACCACTGCGGTTTGGGATACTCGCGAGTCTTGCCGGCGCGTCGCACGACGACGCGGTCGCCCGCTGCTGGAATCCATGCCCAGCCGTCGGGAAGCGCCTGAAGCCAGCCGAGCGCGGAGTCCGGAAGATCCACTTCGTTGCGCGCCGCATTCGTCCGCACGTCGATCTGCGACAAATGCAATCCGCTCGGCGTCTGTCGCGAAACGCCCACGGTCACGGAATCGGCCCAGAATACAGTAGTGGGATTTCCGGAACCGCCAATCGCGGACTCGGAGCCGCCGGAGAATGGCATGACGGAGAAGCGCTGCTCGACGTGATTGCCACCGATCGGAACGCTCCGGCGCACGATCAGGCGCGCGCCGTCGGGCGAGATGGTGGCATTCACGGGGCTCGAGGCATGCGCGACACGGCGATCGTCGGGATACGTGCCCTTCAGCAGATTCGGGAAGTCGAGCGCCCACACGCTGAAATCATACACCCCCTCGTCCATCACCATCCCCGCCCCGTCAGCGGTCAGCGAGAAGTTCGTGAACAGCCCCGTCACCATCGTATCCTGGCGCGTCGCGAGCCTGCCGGTGAGAGGATCGATGGCGATACGTACGATCGACTCGCCAGCGCCATCCCCGGCGCGAGAGACCCACATCGCATCGCGCGTCGCAATGCCGCCGCAGGTACATGCGTTGACGACGTGATCGATGACCGTCCCAGCTCGATCGATGATCTGCCAGAGACCGTGCGGCTGCTGCAATATCATCGTGACGATCCATCCGGTGCCCGGCATCGCCGAGATCGCCGCGAGGCCCTGACCTGTTCCGGCAACTCGAATGCTGTCGTGAACCGCGCCATCGAGCGCCGCGACCCGGATCCAGTAGACCGAGTCGGCGTGCAAGGTGGCTCCGAGCAGCAGCGAGTCGCCGCCTGCGAAGAAGGTCGCGACGCCCGACGTTAGAAAGCGCGGCGTGCCGCCGAGCGCGGAGAGCAGGAACGTACCGATGCGCGCGTTGAACGTGCCGTTGAACATCAGGTTGCGCCGGTCCGGACTCCACTCGAGGTAATACGCGGCCGTGGCACCCTCGAGAATCGTGCGCGTCGTGCTCCCGCCAACATCCTGCTCCACCACCGAATAGCTGCACTTTCCCGCCCCGCAGTGCTTGGTGACGTACGCGAGTTGTTTGCCGTCGGGAGAGATCGCAGGGACGAGCACGCCGCCGGACGTCGTGAGCTGCGTGCGCTGCCCGAGCGACGCGGCCGTTGCGCGCGGAGCCGCGCCGCGGCCGCGCATCGCATAGGCGCCGCCGGCGACGATCGCGGCAAGCGCGAGTACTCCGGCCACGATCACCATGCGCCGGCTCGACTTCGCCGCCGGACTCGCCGAGGGCCCAACATCGGTGGTCGGCTTCACGTCGAGCGCGCGAGAGAACTCACCCGCACTCGCGAATCGATCGGCCGGCGTCTTGGCCAGCGCCTTCGCCACCGCCTCGTCGATACTCACCGGCACCGTGTCGCGCAGCACGCGCAGATGCGTCGGCTTCTCCGTCATCAGCTTCGCGATCATCGACTGTGCGCTCGCGCCCGTCACCGGCGGCTCGCCCGCGAGCATCTCGTAGAGCACCGAGGCGAGCGAATACACATCGCTGCGCGCGTCGATGCCGCGATCGCCAGTGGCCTGTTCGGGGCTCATGTACTGCGGCGT
>PLMM01000414.1 GCA_003142495.1 Gemmatimonadota bacterium
GCGACGGTTCAGGGCCGCCGAGGGGGCTGGCCTGACGGATGTTCCGGTCGTAGTTCGAGATGCAACGGACGAGGAGATGTTGGAGCTGGCGCTCGTCGAGAACCTCCAGCGCGCCGACCTCAATCCGATCGAGGAGGGGGAAGGCTACCAGCGACTGATCGTTGACTTCTCGCTAACGCAGCAGGAGGTGGCGGAGATCGTCGGCAAGGACAGATCGACAGTCGCTAACATGTTGCGGCTGTTGAACTTACCATCCACGATACGCACCATGGTGCGCGACGGACACCTCACCATCGGTCACGCTCGCGCCCTCCTCGCCATCCCGAATGAGCGCGAGATGCTCGAGCTCGCACGCGAGATCGTCGCCAAGGGACTCACCGTGCGCGACGTGGAACAGCGCGCACGCAGCTCGGCGCCGCCATCCACTTCGCGCACCGCTAAGCACAAGGGCGCGGAAAAAGCTTCGGGACTGAACGCAGAGCTGAAGCGTCTACAGGACGAGCTTCGCCGTCATCTCCAAACCGACGTGACCATCACCGTCGGCGATCACGAGCGCGGCAAAATTGAAATTGCATTTTATTCGAGCGATGACCTCGAGCGCGTGCTCGATCTCGTGCTTGCATCTCGTGAGCGGATTTGATGGCTGAGGACAGAGAGAAAAGCGGCGAGCGCGGATACGGAAATATCTACACGCCTCACGCGGGCGCGATGATCATTCACGTGCAGCGCGAAAGTGGACTCGCCAATCGCACGATCATCTTCACGCAACGCCAGGTTCGGCTCTTTCGCATCGGCGCGATCGTGCTCGGCTCCCTCATCGCGTTCGGCGCCGTGAGCTGGTTTTTTCTCGCGTCACAGGCGGCGCGCGTTCCATATCTTTCGCGGCGCGTCAGTCAGCTACAGCACGACGTCGCGCGCGTCGACACGCTGCAGCGATCACTGAACGAGCTCGCCTCGCGCTTTCAGCAAGTGCAACACATGATGGGCAACTCCTCGATGACCGCCCTCGGCGATACATCGAAAGCGAAAGTCGCCGGCGCAAGTGCAGCTCCGGTCGTCGCCGCTGCTCCGGTCGACACGGTGGTCGTACGCCCGGACGAATGGCCACTTCCCATGGCGGGAACGCTCTTGCCCTCCGACTCCAAGGCGCTCGAAATCGCCGTACCACTCGGCACCGAAATTCGTGCCGCGGGCGCCGGGTCAGTCGTCGAAGTGGCGGACGACTCGACACTCGGCAAGCTCATTCGAATATCTCACCGCTCCGGTTATGAAACGGTGTACGCCGGCGCGAGCGAGGTGCGTGTCTCCAAGGGACAACACGTTGCCGCCGGCAGCGTGATCGCCCTCTCCGGAGATGCACGAGGCACTCTCGAGCCGCATCTGCATTTCGAGATGCGTCGTCACGGCGTCGCGATCGACGCTTCATCAGTCATCAAAAAGGGACCGGCTCATGGCGATCTTCAATAAGGAATCCAAAGGGATGGACGACAGCAAGAATCTTCCCGCCAACAGCAACGCGCTCTCGATCATCGCCGCGGGCACCAAGATCCAGGGCGACATCGACACCGATGGCGTCGTCAAGATCGAAGGGCGCGTCGAAGGCGGCATTCGCGCCGCCCGACAGGTGCTCGTCGGCCGACAAGGTGAAGTCCTCGGCGACATCAACACGCGTGAAGCCGTGATCGGCGGGCGCGTGCAAGGCACCATCAATGCGTCGGATCGCGTGGAAGTGCAGGGGACCTCGGTGATCATCGGCGACATCAACACGCGCGCACTCGCGGTGATCGAGGGCGGACGCATCAACGGCAGCGTCCGCATCGCAGACGCCAAGGAGCCCGGTAGCGACGAGCAGATCCACCCGTCACCAGTTGCGGTCCTTCGATAATCACCTCTCGGCGCTCGCACGCAGGTTGGCATCACGGGCCGACTGGCACTCGCCAGCCGGCCCGTTTCTACACAAACCAGTAAACCATTGACGTGCAATGCGTTAGCAGCGATATTCACATCCGGTTACATGTGTTCTCCACAGTTATCCACAAGCGGAAACTCAGCTCGGGAATGCCTCGCATGATCACATTGACGCGCATCGGGACCGAGCTTGACTCGCTGCTCGACACGGCCGGTATCCCTGACTATCCCCAGGCGATCAACGGCATACAGGTGGAAACGCAGGCGGAGATCGTAAAGGTTGCCGCCGCGGTCGATGTGCGAGAGCGAACGATTCGGAGCGCGCTGGACGCAGGCGCGAATCTGCTCCTCGTGCATCACGGCCTCTTCTGGGCTGGGCTGCAGCCTCTGCGCGGCCCGTACTATCGACGCATCCACGCGCTACTCGCATCGGGAATGGGGCTGTACTCGTCGCATCTGCCGCTCGACGCCCATCCGGAGATCGGCAACAACGTGTTGCTCGCTCGCGAGCTGGGTCTCACTCCGTCCGCCGGCTTCGCGCGCTACCAGACCATCGACATCGGCGTGCGCGGCGACGCCAATATCGCAACGAGTGAGATCATCGCGCGCGCGGGCGCAGTCGCACACCGATGGGGCGGCACCGTGCGAAGCTCGCCGAGCGATGCGGCGCGGACAACGCGGCGCTGGGCGATCTGCACGGGTGCGGGCGCTTCCGCAGACACGCTGCGTGAAGCTGTCGAGCATGGCATCGACACGTTGATCGTTGGCGAAGGGCCGCACTGGACCGCAGTCGATGCCGACGAGATGGGAATCGTAGTGATCTACGCGGGACACTACGCCACGGAGACGTTCGGCGTGCGTGCGCTCGCGGATCATGTCGGTCGCACGTTCGGCATCCCCACCGTCTTCATCGACGTACCGACGGGCCTGTGAGCAGCGCGCGCAGTCGCCGGGCGCGCTGACGCGGGTGCTCTCGATCGCTGCGGTGGTACTGAGCGCTGCGCTGATAGCGTTGGCCGCGATGGCGTATGTCGTGCTGCTGACGCCCATCGCACTTCGATACACACGCATCGATGCGCCGATCGCGGCGCTCGCACCCGAGCTCGAGGGGTACACGATCGCGGTGCTGAGCGATCTGCACTACGGCGGAACGATCGTGCCGGCGCGACTCCTCGCGCGCGCCGTCCGCCTCGCCAATGATGTCTCTCCCGATCTCACCGTCCTACTCGGCGACTACGCGCTCTCGCACACGCGCTTGCGGACGATCTCGCGCTGGCTGTACGACTGGGCGCTGCCACGAATGACGGAAACACTCCGCGACCTTCGTGCCCGCGACGGAGTGATCGCCATACTCGGCAACCACGACTACGATTACGATCCCGCGAAGGTCGTGGCGTGGCTGCAGCGAGCGGGTGCGCGCGTGCTCGTGAACGACTGCATCGTCATTGCGCGTGGCAATGTGCAGCTCGGCATTGGCGGCGTGGACGACTGGACGCACGGCAGCACCGATCCGCATGGCGGATGCGGGTCGCTGGCACCTGACGTTCCGCGAATCGTGTTATCGCACAATCCCGACGGGGCGCTCGAGCTCGCGCAATCGGCGCGCGTTGATCTGGTGCTCGCGGGCCACACGCATGGAGGGCAGATCGTGTTGCCGTTCTTCGGTGCGCCCTCACGGCACTGCGCCGTGTGCGATGCATCGTCGGCGAGTGGATGGGTAGCGCGATCGCCGGTGCCGCTCTACGTCACGACGGGAGTCGGCGTCGTGCTTCCGCTTCGCGTCAATTGTCCGGCGGAGGTTCTCGTCGTGCGGCTCGTGCGCGCCTAGGCGACTACTCGATCAGCAACCCGTGTGCGCGCTCGTCCAGCGAAGGCGCCAGCTACCGTCGGCCTGTCGCTCGAGCATCGCGTACGCATTCGACTCGTAACCTTCGCGCGCGAGCACGAGATTGATGCGCGCTGGCGTCCCGATCGCGACCGCGGCCAGGACGTCGGAGCTCTCGAGTGTCTCGTCGGAGCCAGCGGTCACTTCGCGATACGCGAGGCGAAAAGGCGCGTTGGATCCTGCCGGACGCTCCCCAACGATGAGCGTGTGCTCTTCGAGGGGGTTCGCTTCCTGGTTGAGCGTTCGCACGACATCGGCGACGACCGCTTCGACGCCGGTGACCGGCGTGAAGCGATAGGCCGTGCGCACGGAGAAGGGAATGCCGCGAAAGGTGCGCGCGGTATCGTTCGGCACCGTCGAGACGAGGCGAGTGATGTCCGCGGCGAGCTTTGCGGAATCGGCGTGCGCCATCGATTCAACGGTGTCGAGCGCGAGCGCCTTCGCGCGCCCCTTGAGAAAGGCGACGTTCCAGCCGCTGGTCGCGTCGCCATTCGCTACGCTCTGCACTTTCGCGGCGGGCCACTCGATGCACTGATCGGCATTCCATTCGCCGCCGGCCATTGCGCCGATGTACGCCGCGTCTCCACCACCGGCGCGCTGAAAGAGCTCGACGGTCGTGTTACGCGCGAGCGCGGAATCGAAGTGGACTGCATCCGACGGCGTGCTGTCGGTGACGGTTGGGAAGACGACGTACGCCTCCGATATCGAGGTTCCGCGCACGAACATCACCGGCCCGGCGCTCGTGTCCCACGTCGATGGAGTGACGGGAGCGTGCGCCGACTGTATGGCGGGAGTCGGCGATGGCGGTTGGGCGACGGAGTCCGCCGGCTTCGCGGGTGCCTTGCGCTCACATGCGCCGATCGAGGCGGCGATGATGACGCACGTGAGAATTCCGCGGGCAGACATGGAGATCAATCTTCCCCGGCGCGAGGCATGCGTCAACGTGCGCATTGGCTCAACGCGGCGGAAGTAGATCGCCGACCAGATCCCAATGCCACGCCTCGCGACGTTCGCCGGTGCGCGGATCCTTGAGCGGCTTGTACTGGAGTCGAGCAACCGGGAGGCGAACGAAGCGGCCGTATTCGAGCAGGCGCTCTCGATCAGTGGAGACCAGGTGGGCCATTGGGCGCCCCTTCCATACGTGTCGGTGCAGCCAGAGCCCGCCGTCCATCGCGTGGATCATCCCTTCGCGCCGAAGCGCAAACTCGCGGTACAGACGATCATCGCTCGAGCTGTTTCGATTCGTCGATGCGCTGGTCACCGGCGATGGATCGTGGGTGGGTCAGTTGCAGGTGATGCGTCCTTCGAGTGTCGAAGGCGCGATCGCCGCGGCGGTGCCGAAATATACCGTGCACGTCTCAGCGCCCAGCGAGATGTGCGTTGCGGCACCCGACCAGCCGCCAGCAGTCGCTTCGGGCACGGTGATGGTGACGCCCGCAGACGTCAGAAAATTCAGCTGCGAGAGGTTGCTGCTATACGCGCTGTTCGAGTAGTAGTACCCCTCTTCCGCCGTCGCGAGGTTGCGCAGGTCGCTGCGCATCGCGGCAAGGAACGCCTGGCTCTTCGTCGAGGCAAACTTTGGAATCGCAATCGCGGCGAGAATGCCGATGATCACGACGACGATGAGCAGTTCGATTAGGGTAAAACCCGATTTTCGTGTCTTTGTCATGTTGCTCCACCGTGAGGAAGCAGTTGTCCGCGGCGAAGTAGAAGGCAAACCAAATGCCCGTTGAGTCCGCATATGGAAATGCTTGTGAGGCAACGACTTACTTCTCAATGGACCATCTGCTTCGGCACATTTGACCGGTCGATTTGCCAGTGTTTCGGCAATCTGCAATGAACCCCGGGACTCGTCTATTTGCTGCAGCCGATGAAATTCTTGACTGTCGCCGGGGGAAGCGGTGGAGCATTCCCGTAATAAATCGCGCAACTTGAGGTGTCATCGTCGTGCGTGGCCGTCGCGGACCAGCCGGTACTGTCCGCCTGCACAAACGTGACCCAAACGCCAGGGGTGAGGTTGAAGCGGAGGGCGTTGAGATCCGAGGAGTACGAATCCACTGAGCTCCAGTACCCCTCTTCGGTCGCCGCCAGATTTCGGAGGTCGGAAATCATGGTCGTGAGGTAGAACTGGTGCTTAAACCCGTGCATTCGGGGGATGGCCAAGCCCACGAGGATGCCGATGACGACCAGCACCACGAAGAGCTCGATCAATGAGAACCCTGGGCGACGACGGGAGAGCATTCGTTCGGTGCGTAGCGGATATGAGGGTGAGCTAATGCTCGTGGGGTGCGTCCATGCTATGCGTGGCGCGAACTCCGTACAATGCTGATGTCCGTGACTATCTGACGATCAGGCGTTTCCAACGTCTCGCCGGACGTTCGCCGCTAGCCTCTTACTCCTTCGTTTCCAGCCAATTACTACCAATTCCCAGGTCGACGACGAGGGGTACCGAAAGCTTCGCTGCTTCCTGCATTTCCTGCTGCACGAGTGTCGAGATGTACTCCACTTCCGATGGGGGCGCCTCGAATACCAGCTCGTCATGCACCTGAAGCAGCATGCGTGACTCGACTCGCTCACGCGCGAAGAGCGCGTGAATGTGAATCATTGCGATCTTGATCAGATCCGCAGCCGATCCCTGAATCGGCGAATTCGTCGCCGTGCGCTCGCCGAATGCGCGCACGTTGAAGTTCCGATCGCGTAGCTCGGGGATGTATCTGCGCCGCCCGAAGATGGTTTGCACGTACCCGTGCTCGCGTGCGAAGGCGACCATCGAGTCAAGATAGCCACGAATTCCCTGAAAGCGCTCGAAGTACTCGTCGATGAAACGGCGGGCGTCGGCGTGATCAATGCGCAGCTGTCTCGATAGCGCGTTGGCGCCTTGTCCGTAGATCGTCGCGAAGTTGATGGTCTTCGCGCGCCCGCGCATCTCCGACGTGACCTCCTCGAGCGGCACGCCAAAGATGATCGACGCCGTCTGGCGATGGATGTCGCCGCCAGCGCGGAACGCGCTCACGAAAGCAGGGTCGTTCGAGAGATGCGCGAGAAGACGAAGCTCGATCTGCGAGTAATCAGCGGCGATCAGCGACCATCCTTCGCGCGGAACGAAGCCGCGCCGGATGTCGCGCCCCAGTTCACGCCGAATCGGAATGTTCTGCAAATTCGGATCGCTCGATGAGAGCCGTCCGGTCGTCGCGACGGTCTGGTTGAACGAGGTGTGAATGCGCTGCGTGTGCGGATGCACGAGCGCCGGAAGCGCATCCAGATACGTGTTCTCGAGCTTCGACAGCTCACGATACTCCATGAGTTGCTCGGGGAGCACGTGCCCCATCTCCGCGAGTTCCTGCAGCACGCTCGCATCGGTGGATGGCCCGGTCGCCGTGCGCTTGAGCATCGGAAGCTCGAGTCGCTCGAATAGAATCTGTCGCAGCTGGAGATTGGAGTTGATGTTGAACTCCGTTCCCGCGGACACGTAGATCTCCTGCTCAACGCGTTGCCGCTCGCGCGCGAAGCGCTCCTTGAGCGATGCGAACCACTCGCGGTTGATCGCGATCCCCGCCCACTCCATGTCGGCGAGCACATCGATCAATGGAATCTCGATGTCGTTGAAGAGCGGCAGCAGCGCGTATGTCTCGAGCTGTGGCTCAAAGATCGCGCGTAGCTGGAACGTCATGTCAGCGTCCTCGCACGAGTAGTCGCGCGCGGCCTGGATGGGGCATTCGTCGAACGGAACGGAGCCCTTTCCCTTTCCGCACAGATCCTCGTATGACGTCATCGTATGCTCGAGGAATTCCATCGCGAGCACATCGAGTCCGTGCGAGCGGCGTCCCGGATCGAGCACGTAACTGGCGATCATCGTATCGAACTCGAGGCCGCGCAGCGTGATGCCGGCGCGGCGGAGCGCGAGGAGATCGTACTTCGCGTTCTGCGCCACCTTCCGAACCGCGGGATCTTCCAGCATCTCTCGCAGCGCCGTCATCTCAGCGGACATGAGCGGTGGCAGATTCCGCACGGGGTGCCTTCTCTCCGCCAACATCCGCGCGGCGATGCCACTGCCCTCAGTCGAACCCACGCTCTTCTTTCGCGCGGCTTTCTTTTTCGGCGCCGGAGGCTCGTCGCCGCCGAGCGTGAGGCCGCGGTCTTCGGGCGCATCGGTGGGCGCGCGGTCTCCGGACATGTCGACCATGAGCTCGCCCTGCGCGTTCTGCCGCTCGCGATGCCGCAGCGGAAGGTAGTACGCCTCTCCTGGTGCGACGGCGATCGAGATCGAGACCAGCGTCGACCGCAGCGGGTCGACGATCTGCGGACTTCCAAGCTCGATGACCGTCTCCGTGTCCACCGCGATGTACGGCACCGATCGCATGCGCTGCATGAGCGCATCCAGCGCAGAAAGTGTGTCGACAGTGACGTAGCTCGTGTCGCGCGCCACCGTCGGCGCGACGATCGCGTGATCCTTCGCGAGCCCGTGGAACTCCAGCTCGACGAAGAGATCGCGCAGTCGTGCATGATCCGGCTCCGCGAGCGCAAGTGTCTCGAGCTCGAGCGGCATCGCGAGGTCCTCGCGAATCGTGACCAGACTCTTCGAGAGTCGCGCATCCGATTCGTGCGCGACGAGCGCCTCGCGCGGACGCTTCTTCGTGATCTCGGCGACGTGCTCGAGAATATTCTCGAGCGATCCATAAGTCGCGACCAGCTCGCTCGCCGTCTTGTCGCCGATGCCCTTGACTCCCGGCACATTGTCCGAGGAGTCACCAACCATCGCGAGATAGTCAGTTACGTGATGTGGCGGGACGCCGAGTCGCTCGCTCGCATTCTCCATTCCGACCCACTGCTCTTCGACGCTCGCAGGACCGCCGCGCCCCGGATTGAGCAGCCACACACCAGGCCGCACGAGCTGATAGAAGTCCTTGTCGCCAGACACGATCACGACATTCACTCCGGCGTCGACGCCCTGCCGCGCAAGTGTTCCGATGACATCGTCCGCTTCGTACCCCTCGAGTGCGAGCACGCGAATATTGAATGCCGCAAGTAGCTCTTCGATGCGCTCCATGCCACGATCGAAGTCGGCCTGCAGCTCTTCGCCGAGTTTCTCGCGCGTGGCTTTGTACGCAGGATACTGCTCATGGCGAAAGGAAAGGCCGGAGTCGTGCACCCACGCCACATACTCGGGCTTATGGGTATCGATCAGACGTTGGAGGAAATTGACGACCCCCCAGGCAGCGGATGTGTTTTCGCCACGACTCGTGGTGAGGGGGCGCGAGATCAGCGCAAAGAATGCGCGATAGATGAGCGCGTAGCCATCAACTAGAAAAAGTCGAGGCGATGGCGGAAGGCGGGGCTGCATCAACGAAAACTCACCCCGCATTCCATTGAATGCCAGCCCGCTTGATTCGACTTACACTCGCGACTTACACTCGCTGAACATTCGACGCGTGGAGTCCCTTCTCGCCCGACTGAATCTCAAACTCGACTTCCTGTCCCTCGGCGAGCGTCTTGAATCCATCCATCGTGATGGAGGAGAAGTGCACGAAGACATCTTCGCCACCCTCCTGTTCGATGAAGCCGAAGCCCTTGGCATCATTGAACCACTTCACCTTTCCCTTGGCCATTGCCGGTCTCCTGCTCGAGATCGTTCCCCTCCGGGTGCAGAGGGGCAAGCCGGAGACGGCTTGCGGCGCCTATATAGGAGCGAAGTGATTTTTTGTCAAGTTGACACAATGCACATTACTGGGTCTGCAAACGACGCACGACCTTGTCGAAGTCGGATTGACTCGACGGTGAAAGCCGCAGGTGCGGAGATCCGCTTCCCTGGTTCATGTAGATGAGTCTGAGGTTGTACTGCGTGTACACCCAGATTTCCGCGCGCGAACGCGCAGTCGTGTTCTGGCCAAACTGCTGCCCCGCCTGATCGGGCTCGCCGAGCGTGATGTAAACCTTGCCGCGATCCGTCAGCCAGCCGGGGATCCCCACTTCGCGATAGCGCTGATTCGCGGTCGCGATGCGCTTGAAATAGTCGCGAAGCGCTTCGTTCTCGGGTGTGGATGGATTCAAATCAGTTTGCTTCCAGAACGCAGCCCACGCGGCTGCTCGTTGCTCTGGCGGCGTATCGCGAAGCGCCTGAATCCGCATGGGCGATACGAAGTAACGCAGGTAGCTGAGCAGATCGTCGAAGCTCGTGATGCCGAACTCATCGCCGAAGCTCAGGAAGAGCGGCGCCTGCACGCTGTCGATGGCGCCCGCGAGCGATGCGATTACCGTGACCGGACCGACGCCGATGCTCGAGACCGGAAAGTCGAGCAGCGCGGATGACAGGTCGCCCTGTCGCACGAGGTTGACGGTGTCGCGCAAAATTACGACGTGCGCATCGTTGAGCACCTGCACACCCACGCGAGCGCTCGCGGGAAGTCCGTAACCCTCGATGTACAGTCCGGCCAACGTGTCACGCCCGAGCACGATGGTGGATCGTGGATTCGCGATCAGCGCGGGAACGGTGTCGATCCGCGACCTCGGCTTCACCTGATAGACACTGATCGGCGTCGACAGCGTGTGCGATCCCAGCCGCGGCACGATCACCGAAAGTTCCTGCGTAGCAGAGTTGCTGCCGCCATCGTCACGCACCAAAACGGAGAGCGAGTACGTTCCCGGCGAGAGCGAAAGAAACTGCTGAAAAATCACGCTCTCGTCATCACGCTGCGTCTCGTGGAACGTNNCACGCGAATCTGTTTGTGGACCTCGACATGTCGCACGCTGGTTGAGCCCTGCGTGACATCGAGTGTCACCGTGTACGTGGCTCGCTGTCCTCCCGCATCGCCATTGAAGGTCAGCGACTGGTTGGCGAACGAGAGCGTGATGAGCGCGAGCGTGCTGTCGGTGGTTGCGCCCGCGAGATAGCGAATCTGCCCAACCACGGGGAATGGGCCACTCTGCGCGATCATCCCGAGCTGGCGGTAGAAGGGACTGGGATCCGGCGCCCCGGCATTCGCGACCGGCGATGGTGGCCCGTGCCCTTCCCCTCGTCCGCGTCCGCGCCCGC
>PLMM01000300.1 GCA_003142495.1 Gemmatimonadota bacterium
GAGTTCCCGAGAGCCGCATTCAGATGATCTGAATGCGGCTCTCGGGAACTCCGCTTTCGCGCAGGAGATCTGCCTGTGGCTTGGAAACGACGACAACCGCGTCGAATCGACGAAAGACTCGGCGCTGGAGCGCCTCGAAGAGTCGATTTTTGATCGAACCACCAGTAAAACCATGTACGGTGGTTACTACCGGCACCCCGGCCTGCTTGCCGGCATGTCCGCCGATGAGATCAGACCGGTAGCCATGTGTGTGGACGACATTTACGTGCTTGTCCGCAATCAGCTTTCGGATCAATCGGTATTCTGTGGCGTAGCCTCTCCCCGGCACCGCGAGCGGAATCACCTCGACTCTGGTGCTCGCCAAGGAGGCCAGGAAGCTTTCGCCCTCGCCGAGATTCGAGAGCGTTGGCGCAACTATTACTCTATGCCCCGCACGGCTTTGCGCCTGTGCGAGCGTCGACACGACGGTCTCGAGCCCCCCTACCGGAGCGGGGGCCAGGAGATGCAAGATGGTAAGCGGCGTGGACAGTGCGGTCGGGTTGGAAGGGTACGGTCGCGGAGCAAATGTCGGCCCCTCGAGGGGATGGCGCAACCAGTGGCGGCGTTACCACCCAAGGCACAGCTAATGCTCGATAGCCAATGCCTTCTTGCCGTGCGGCGAGCCTCGTGCTCCGCTCGTCTGCGCAGCCGAACAATAAATCAGAGCTGAAGATCGCCGACGAACGCGTAGCGCTCCCTCCGCCCCAATCCGACAGCCAGTCGCTCGACCGATCGCTGGTCTCCGGCATCGCGTGGACGGGGGGAACGAAGTGGGCAACCCAGCTCCTGAGCTGGGCCGCCACACTGGTCGTCGCGCGCATTCTCTCTCCGTCCGACTTCGGACTTCGCGGTGGTGGGCCGAATGCTCGGAAAGCAGTCGCTGGGCGCGTACACGTTGGGTGGGAGATCGCGACGATGCCGGTGGAGCACATCAGCTCCCTCGTCTCGAGCGTGACGCCGGGCATCTTCTCGGCCGTGCAGCACGACATCGTCGCGCTGCGCCGCTACTTCCTCGGCGTGCTCGAGGGGCTCGCGTTCATCACGCTCCCTGCGGCGGCGGGGCTCGCGCTCATCGCCGGCGAGTTCGTGCCGGTGGTGCTCGGGCCGCAGTGGCTCGGCGCGATCGTGCCGCTTCGGCTCCTCGCGCTGTACGGTGGCGTTCGATCGATCGACACGGTTACGCCGCAGGTACTCATCTACACGGGCAACTCCCGGCAGAGCATGTGGTATTCCGTCATCGCGGCTTGCGTGATGCCCGTGCTGTTCGTCGTTGGAACGCGGTGGGGCGTGGGAGGCGTCGCGGCCGTTTGGATCGTCGCCTACCCTCTAGTCGTCGCGCCACAATACCGACTCGCTTTCCGTGTGCTCGAGATGCGCGCGGGACAATATTTCAAAACGCTCTGGCCCGCGGTGAGCTCGATCGCGATCATGTCAGTGGCGGTCGGCCTCGTGATGGTCGCGCTCCCGCAAACGTTGGCTCCGGTGATACGCTTGGTTCTGGAAGTACTGGTCGGCATCGCGGTGTACGGCGGGATGATCGCGTGGCGCCATCGCGCGCGCGCGCGCGCGTTCGTGTCGATCGTGCGGGAGCACGCGCTGTGAGCACCGCCAACGTACTCGCGCCATTCTGGGAGAGGCGCGGCACCAGCGCGCAGGAGTCGCGCAGGCTGCTTCTCATCAGCTACCACTTTCCGCCTGACATCACCATCGGCGCGCGGCGATGGGAGAAGCTCGCGCATGCGGTGGCCAAGCGCGGGTGGGGACTCGACGTCATCACGTGCCGACCGTCCGCCATCGATGCGAAACGGCTCGACTCGCTCCCCGCCGGCGTGCGTGTCTACGGCGTTGCCGATCCGGAGCTCATGTCGGAGCGCGTGGAGCAGGTGCTCTGGCGTATGTATCGAACGGTATGGCCGAATCGACGACTCGCGGCGCCGCCCGCGCAATCCGGGGCGAAGCCGAAGCACGTCGTTCACGAGCGCCCGGAGTCGCTCGATCGGTCGGAAATCCGTGCGACGCCGCGCACGCCGCGCGAGCTTCTCCGCACGTACTGGGCGTGGCTCGAGCTCACGCACGGCATGCGCTGGGCGCACCGCGCGTCCGAGCTGGCCCAGCGCATCATCGTGAAGGGTGTGCACGAGGCGGTGATCACATCCGCCCCTCCACACATGAGTCACGAGGCAGGGAGGCTCGTGTCGCTGGCGACGGGGTTGCCGTTCGTGATGGACATGCGCGATCCGTGGAGCCTGCAGCCGTGGCTGCGCGAGAGTGTGGCGAGCCCGCTCTGGTACCGGCGCGCGGAGGCGTGCGAGCGCGCATGCATCGAGCAGGCGAAGCTGATCGTCGCCAACACACAGCCCGCGCACACCGCGCTCGCCAACGCGTATCCTGCCGCGCGCGACAGGATCATCACCGTAATGAACGGCTCGGACGACGATCCGCTTCCGCCGCACCGCCTCAGCGATCGCTTCACGATTGGATACGCGGGGACGATCTATCTCGATCGCGATCCGCTCCTGCTCTTTCGGGCGGCAGCACTCGTGATCAAGTCGGAGGCGCTCACACCCCAACAGTTCGGCATCGACATCCTTGGCCGCTTCGCTGCGGAGGAGCACGTGCCGTTGCTCGGGATGGCCACGCGCGAGGGAATCGCCGACCACGTGACCGTCGAGCCGCCTCGGCCGCAGCAGGCCGCGCTCGAGTTTCTCGCCGGCGCGTCGATGCTGGTCATCTTTCCCGGCAGCAACACGCTCGCGATTCCCGCAAAGGTGTTCGAGTACATTCGCTTCGACTCGTGGCTGCTCACGATCGCCGAGCCGGCGAGTGCAATTGCGCAGCTGCTACACGGCTCTACAGCGGATGTGGTCGAGCCACAGGTGAGCGCAGTGGCAGCCGCGATCACCGCCCGCTATCGCGATCACGTTTCTGGAGTGCGCCCCACGCGCGTAGTGGTCGACGGTCGCTTCAGCCGCACCGCACAGGCACAGCTGCTGCTCGACGCGATTGCGAAGGTCGTCGCTCCTACCGCCCGGTGAGCGACTCGCCGCGGTAGAGATGCTCGTAGCGATCGGCCATCGTGGCGATCGCGTAGTCGCGAATGGCGCGCGTTCGGCCGGCGCTGCCGAGCCGCTTCCGCAGCGCCGCATCACTTATGAGCGTTCGCAGCGCGGACGATAGCGCGCGCGCATCGGACGCCGGCACGAGCAGCGCCTCCACATCATCCGTGACGACCTCCGGTACGCCGCCCACGCGCGTCACCACCACGGGCAATCCAACGGACATCGCCTCGACGAGCGCGAGCGGGAGCCCCTCGGAAAGCGATGGCATCGCGAAGATGTCGCCGGCCGCGAGGATGTCGGGGATGTCGTCGCGAAAGCCGAGCAGATGGACGCGCGCGTCGATCCCCGCAGCGGCAGCCTGGGAGCGGAGGCGCGCCTCCTCCTCGCCGCGCCCCGCGATCGCCAGCTGCCATCCCGCGGTATCGCCAAGCATCTCGAGCGCATCGAGGAGCACGGCGTGCCCCTTTACGGGATACAGATTCCCTACGGCGACGATGAGGAGCTCGTCATCGGGAATCGAGAGCTCGCGCCGCACGCGATCGCGCACGCCGCTGCGCAGCGGAATTCCGTTGGGCACCACGAAGATGCGGTCGTGCGGGATGCCGAGCGTGCGCTCGAGCGCGGCGGCTGTGGCGACGGAGACGCCGACGAGCGCATCGCTGCGGCGCGCGGCCCAGCGCAGAGCGGTGCGCCGGCGCCACGCGGTGGCGTAGTAGAGCCCACCATGCATGGTGATCACGTGGCGCGCGCCCGCACGCGGCGCTGCGGCGGCGCCGTAGATCGCCATCGTGAACTCGTGGCTGTGCACGACGTCCACGCGGAAGTCGCGCAAGATCTTCGTGAGCGCGCGCACGGCGGCGAAGTCGATCGGGCTTCGGATTGCAAAAGTCGCCGGCCGAAAGCCTGCGGCTTCGAAGCGCTCGCCGAGCCATCCGGTGCCGTCGGCGAGATTTACAGGCAGCACAGCGTGCCCGCGCGAGCGCAGCTCCGTCGCGAGATCGAGCATCATCAGCTCCGCGCCACCAGGGCCGTCACACTCGATCATGAGCGCGATGCGAAGCGGCGCGCTGCCAGGGGTGGTCATCGGCGGTGAAACCAGTCGAGAGTCTCGCGCACGAATGGCTTCACATCCTTCACGCGAAAGACGTCGCTGCGATTGTGCGGGTGCGGCAGCGAGAAGAACTCGAGCGTCGCGCGGAGCCGTGACGGCGCACCAGGGGGAAGCGCGAGCTCGCTGTCACTCTTGCGCCAGCGTGACAGCAGATGGTCGACGTCGCCCCACCACCATCGGCTGCGCGCGCCGATTCTGTAGCTGTTGACCGGAGGCGTCGGCTCCCCGGATGCGGCCGCCACGAGGAGCGCGGGAAAGTCGACGCCTGCATCGATCGCGAGCTGCAGCGAGCCCCAGAAGCGTCCGTTCACCTCCATGAGATACGGCACGCCGGTGCTCGCGTCGAGCTTGTACTCGATCATCGCGACGCCATTCCACTTCATGCGCCCGAGCAATAGTCGTGAGCGCTCGACGAGATCGGGATCCGCCGCAACGCTCTCCGAGTACACGCTCACGCCGCCCGACGGCGGCTTCTCGCGCAGCCGCCTGTGCGCGAAAACCGCGCGCACGACACCATCCCACACGAGCAGAAAAATGCCCATGCCCGGGCCGACAATGCGCTGCTGCACGAGAAGTGGAAACGCCGCGTCGTCGAGCGACTGGATGATCGGCTCGAGCGACGTCGCATCGGCAACATGGAGCACGCGAAGCGCGACGCGCTGGCCGTCGTGCTCACCAACGGAGCGCGATGGCTTGAGAACGACGGGATAGTCGAGCAGCCCCGGGTCCATCGCACCGAGATCGCTCTTCTGTTGCAGCACGACCTGGCGCGGCGTCGCGATTCCGAGCTCCTTCGCCACGGAGAGCACCGCGCTCTTGTCCGTGATCCCGCGAAAGACGCTCGCATCGGGAAAGGGGATCGCGGCGCCGAGCGTCGCGCGTTCGGGGAGGAGCGCGAGCAGCGATGGCTCGGTGATCGGAATCACCGTGTCGATGCGCCAGCGATCGATGAGCAACGTCACCTCGGTCACGAAGTCGGACGGGGAGACGAGCGCGTCCGGCACCGCAGACTCGGCGAACGAGTAGCGGGACGAGCCGGCGAGCGACGGCACGCGCGGCGCGCAGACGAATACCGTGTGCCCGGCTTTGCCGAGCGAGCGCACGACAGCGAGCGCGCTGCGCTGCGTGCCGTCGGTGACGAGAATGCGGCGCGGCTTCATCGCGAGAGCACGCCGGCGGCGCGCAGTGCGAAGCCCGCCGCCGAGAGTCCGGCGGGCACGTTGAGCCGCGGGAGCGCGAACGCATTGCCCTCGGCGCGCGAAAGCCATCCGCCATCGATGCGAAGCCCCGCCGTGTACCCGGCGCTGGCCGCGGCGCGCTCGA
>PLMM01000114.1:0-10963 GCA_003142495.1 Gemmatimonadota bacterium
GATGCACGCGACGATGCGCATTACGCGATTGAGATGCATTGGCAGAAATGCCGCGAGCGAATCACTCTTCATCGCCGGCAGGCGCGCGAGGTCCGTGCGCACCGAGTCGATCACCGACGTCCACGACGGATCGGCCTGCACGTGCATCTCGCGGATGCGCTTCTCGAAGTTCGTGAGCATGCCGCTCACGAGCTGCTCGTGCGCCGGCAGCTTGCCGAGGGCCGCATCGGGCGTCGCGGTACGAAGCGCCTTCACGTCGCTGGTCACGGCGGCCACCGTCGCGGTGACCTCGCTGTCCGGCTTGGTGACCGTCAGCGACGTCGGCGGGGCGAGCAGGCCGGCGGTGCTGCTCGAGTCCGCGGCGAGCGATCCCGAATCTGAGGCCGCGTGCTGATCGGGCCCCTTGCAGGCCAGGGCGATAGTCAGCAGCGCAAGAACGCGGAGTCGCGTTGGAAGACGCGGCATGGAGATCTCAGGTCGAATGGCGGCGGTTGACCGCCGAAAGTGTGCGAGCGACGGACTTTTATCGCATTGTTCACGCCCGGAAGGTACTCTCCGGCGTTCAGGGGCGCACCTGGAGGCGTCTCAATGCTGACCTCGCTTCGCCCACTCCCACCTTTTAGACGTTAGCCGCGCCTTTCCGACGGTTCGCATACCCCCGGCCTCGAAAATCGACACGCACTCCGCCGTGCTCTGTCTCATTTCAATGAAGGCTGACGTCCTCATAGATGTGGCGCCGCCGCATCGCTCACCGTTGCCCGAGACGAACGAGACCGCTTGAATATCCGACAGCTGTTCGAACGCCATTATCCGAGCCTCGTCTGGTATCTTCACAGGCGACTCGGCGATCGCGACATGGCCGAGGATTTGGCGCAGGAGGCGTTCGTGCGCTTGATCGACAAGCCGCCGCGCGAGCCGGACGCGTGGCTGTACGTCGTGGCGGGGAACCTCGCGCGCGATGCGCAGCGCGGCGAGCTGCGTCGGTCGCGGCATCTCGGGATCGTCGATACGGCTGACGACGGCAGAGTAGAGGCGGCGGATCCGGCGCCAAGCGCGGACGAGTCGATGTGCAGCGCCGAAGAATCGGCGCTGGTGCAAGAGACGCTCGCGCTGCTGCCGGAGCGCGATGCGGCGCTGCTCGTGATGCGGGCGGACGACGTGTCGTACCGCGAGATCGCGGCGGCGATCGGCGTGTCGCCCACATCGGTGGGTCCGCTGCTCGCGCGCGCGCAGCAGCGCTTCATCCGCGCGCTCGGAACGCGCGCACACGATCGGGGGGGCGATGCGCGAGCATCCAACTGAAGGCGCACTGCAGGCGCTGCTCGATGGCGAGCTGCCGCGCGTGCGCACGATCATCGTGCGCACCCATCTGCTCAGCTGCGAGACGTGTCGCGCGCGCATCGAGGCGACACGCGCGACGATGTCACTCGTGAACGCGCTGCTGCGCCGAAGCACACCGAACGTCGACAGCGCCTCGGCGTGGGCGCGTCTCGTGATTCGTAGCGGCGGTCGCGCGGAGTCGCGGGGGCGCGGGCCCGCGCGCTGGGCATCGGCGGCCGCGCTCGCGCTGGCGACGGCCGCGCTCATCGTGACGATGGTGCGCGGCACTTCCAGATCGGCGCCAGGTGTCGACGCGTTCGCCCTCGTGCGCGAGGCGCAGGCGCATCCGGCAACTGCGCTGCTGCGCGACGCATGCTGCAGCGATCACGATGGCGGCGATCGCAACGACGATGGGCTGTTGACGCTCAGCACCGTCGGCGAGAAGGTCACCGTCGTCATCGTCTACGAGGATGTCGATCACAGCGGCACGTTCACGCACGGCGACATCGTGCGCTACGTCTCCACCATTCCAAACGGCGCGCCCGTTCCACAGCCAGCTCGCTGATCTCGCTCTTTCACTACGAATCCTCTTCGCACCAGTGACTCTCTCCTCCGTGAATCGGATCGCCATCGCACTGATGACGATCGGCGCAGCTTCGCTCACGCCGAGCATCGTTGCAGCACAGCAAACGGACAGCGTTGCGCGACGCGACTCGATCGCGCGACGCGACAGTATCTACAAGCTGTCGCCCGTCGAGGTGCAGGCGTCGATCCTTCCGGTCGCCGGCCCGACGATCGGCTCGGGAATTCCGGCGCGCGTCACGACGTTGTCGGGTGCCGCCGTCGACCAGTGGGAGCCGCGCATTCTCCCCGACGTGCTGGGCACGATCGCTGGCGTCTCGATCTACGATGACCTCGGCTCGCAGTACAAGATCAACGTCGACTATCGCGGCTTCAACACGGGGCCGACGGTCGGGCTGCCGCCTGGCATTACCGTCTTTCTCGATGGTGTTCGCCAGAACGAGGCGGATGCGCAGGAGGTCGACTTCGACCTGCTGCCTATGGATCACGTGCGGCGCGTCGAGCTGCTGAGCGGAACGGCATCGCTACTCGGGCCGAACTCGCTCGGTGGCGCGATCAATCTCGTCACCGATCGCGGCGAGGGGCCGACGCATGGATCGCTCGAGCTGAGCGGCGGATCGTTCGGGCAGGTGGAGGTCGAGGGCACGGTCGAGGGAAAGAGCACCACGGGGTGGGACTACTATCTCGGCGGCGGCTTCGAGCGCGAGGATGGCTGGCGCGTATCGACGTTCGGCAAGAACTACAACGTCTTCTCGAACGTCGGTCACTTCGGAGCGAATCGCGGATTCGGCATTCAGGCGCTGGCATCGAAGTCGCGCGTAGGAGAGGCGGGATCGATTCCGGAGAGTCTGTACGGCGATCCGCGGGCCAACTTCACGCCGGGCGACATCGAAGATCTGAACATGCAGCAGCTGAATCTCACCGGATACGTTCCCTTTGGCGGCGGGCGCGGCACGCTCACGCTGTTCGGCAAGCGCTTCGATGCCGATCGCTTCAACGTCAATCAGGCGCCCGATCCGAACGTCGACGCGCTCACGAAGACGTACACTGCTGGCGGCACCGCAGATTGGCGGCGTCAGCTCGCGATCGGGGAAAGCTCGCTGTCGCTGCGCTTCGGCGTGGACGGATCAGCGAACTGGGTGCACGAGCAGATCATCAATACGCCGGCTCACGGCGCGGAAGGCGACGCTGGAATCGGCTTTGGCGGCGCCGCGCCGCAACTCGGGCTCACCACGGATGTGAAGAGCCCGAGCTGGGATCTCGCCGGCTATGGGCTCGCCGACTACAACTTCAGTCGCGTGACGCTGTCGGCTGGAGCGCGCTTCGACTACATCCGCGTTCCGTTCCAGAATCAGCTCAATGCCGGCGACAACACGACGAACAGCTTCCACCACTTCAGCCCGCGCGGTGGAATCAGCGTCGCTGTCGGCGGCGGCGCGTCGCTGTACGGCTCCGTTGGTGGCAGCTTCCGCGCGCCGGCGATCGTGGAGCTCGCGTGCGCGGATCCGACGGCGTCGTGCCCACTTCCGTTCGCGCTCGGCGACGATCCGCCGCTCAAGCCGGTGCGCGCGGCGACGTACGAACTCGGCGGCAAGTGGCTACGGGGCAACGTGTTGCTCGATGCGTCCGTGTATCGCACCGACGTTCGCGACGAGATCTTCTTCGTCGAGTCGCCCGGATCGCTGGTGTCGGGCTTCTTCACCAATCTCGACAAGACACGCCGCGAAGGCGTTGAGCTCTCGCTCATGAGCTCATTCTGGCAGGACCGCATCTCGTGGTACGCGAACTATGCGTACACGAGGGCGACGTTCGAGAGCAATGCGCAGATCTTCAGCACGCGCTCGGACAGCGGCTTCGCCGATAGCCCGCTGTTTGGCCCGAACACCGTGACGCCTGGCGACGTGATGCCGCTCGTGCCTGCGAATCAGGTGAAGGGTGGCTTCTCGGCGCGACTGCCGAACGGGTTTCGCGTGGGGCTCGATGGGCGCTGGATCGGCTCGCAGTATCTGCGCGGCGACGAGGGGAACGAGCAGAGCCAGCTCGATCCGTATTTCCTCATGGGCGCGCGCGCGGGGTACAGCTACAAGAGCTGGGACTTCTCCGGCGTCGTGACCAACGTGTTCAACAATCACGATCCGATGTTCGGGACCTACAACGCGAATGCAAGCACCGGTCAGCTCGAGCGCTTTCTCACGCCGCTCAACGCGCGCGGCTTCGTCTTCAAGATCGCGCGCACGTTCGGCCCTCGTGGCCAGAACAGCGACGACAACTAGCGCTCAGTCGGCGTACTCGAGCACACCCTTGGCGTCGCGGAGCATCACGCATGACGTGGGCTCCGCGAGGGCGAACTGCAGCGAGGATGATCCGTCGAGATCGAAGGCGATTGCATCGAGGGATTGTCGAACGGCGAGCACTTTGCCGAGCGTTGCTGGTGGCGAGCCAGCGGGCGGAGCGGCGACGGTATGAATGCGAAGCACGGAGCCATCGTCGAAGTGAAGCTGCGCGGCGGGGCCATCCCAGCCAACCTTTGCGATCGTGCGCCCTTTGATGACCGGCGTGAGCTTCTGATTTCTGGACATGCGTGAAGTCGTCATGGCACCGGAGAGTCGAATTGTGCGTGCGGCGGCGAGTACTCGCGCCGCTGGCGACTGCGCTGTTTCTTGCGCGCGCTGGATGACGGCGGGTTCTGGTGCACGTACACGCGATAGCCGATCACCCAGTTGTGCGAAATCACGTGCTGCGCGGTCGCGAGGTCGATGGTTCCTGCGCACACGCGGCGATGCAGCTCGTTCTCGAGTGCGTCCTTCACGTATGCGTTCCACGGATGCGTGCGAAAGGATTGAGGCCAGAGATTCTTCAGCGAGTTGGATCCGCCGAGCTCGAGGCTGATGAGATGATCGACTTCGTACTCGCCGGGCTCGTGTGACGGGATGCCGTAGCTCGCGTACGCTTCGCGCTTCACTGCGGCGGGGACGTTGCGCACGCGCTTCGAGTAGCCGGAGACGCAGATGTCGGCGGCGGTGACGTCGAGGGTGGCGCCGGGGGTCCTGGCTGGATTGGGAACGAAAGGGTATTGGAGCGCGCTGTCGGCCGGCACGAGGGAGGGCGCCGGTGGCGGCGCCGGCGCCGGCGTCGGCACGGTGTCGGCAACGGAGGGCGGAGGTGGCGGCACGGAGGATGCCGTCCGCTCGCAGGCGACGGACGCCACGACGCCGCCGAAAATGGCGAGCCCCGTGATCGTGCGGCGAAGTGCCGCGCGAGTGCTGTCGCGATGCTGGATCATTCGCGAAAGCTATCTGCGCGGGCGCCCTGATTGACGTGGTCGGCGTGCCGCCTGCACATTATGGAGATTGGCGCCGGCCCACTCCGGGCCGCTGCATTCACTCAGCGACTAACTCACATGCAACCAACACGAATGTTCCTCGTTGTCGCGAGCGTCGCCGCCGTGGCGACCACGCGACTTTCCGCTCAGGGCTTCGACGGCGTCATTCAGTTCGTGTCGTACGAGAATGCAAACCATCCGGACACGATGACGCAGATCACGAAAGGCTCGAAGATCCGTTTCGAGGGAATGGGCAAGGGCGATGGCGCCATGATCATGGACGGCACAACACGCCTGATCCTACTCGCGGATCAGAAGAAGTACATGGAGATGCCCGCAAATCTCAGCGCGAGGGAGGCGAGCGAGGAGGGCTCGAAGCATCACGGAGTCGCCGAGAAGACTGGAAAGACCGAGGTCGTTGCGGGCGTGCCGTGTAACGTGTGGCATTACAAGGGAACGAAGAGCAACGGATCCGCGGAAGAAGGCGAGGCGTGCATCGCCAGGGGCACCGGATTCATGATCAATCGCCTGTCCGGCGGGATGGTGGGCAACTACTTCAATGCCGGCGGCGCGGCGTTCGCGACGGAGATGAAGAACGGTGGCGGGATCATGAAGGTGACGGAGAACGGCAAGCTCTCGCTCGTCGCGGTGAAGGTGCAGGCGACTTCGGTGCCCGACGCGATGTTCGCGCCGCCGCCGGGCTACACGAAGATGGACATGGGTCGCATGGGCCGCCCGCCGCACTGAGCGATTGCGACTACGCGATGTTTCTTCCGCCAGCGGGATACAAGAAGGTTGAGGCTGAGCTCGAGAACGACGAGATTCCGGAGCTATTCACGTCCCAAGAACCCTTCCTTGAGGAGTGCTCATGTATCATGTGAGGCTGGCTGTCGCGATCGCGTGCGGACTCGTGGCATCCAGCGTGCAACTCGCGGCTCAGGGGTTCGACGGTGTGATGTGGTTCTCCGAGTACAAGGAGCATTTGGGTTTGGACACCCTCACCCAGTCGACGAAGGGAACGAAAACGCGTTTTGGAACCGCGAATCAAATGGCGCTCGTGTCGAATGGCACCATCTGGTTCAACACCATTCCGGAGCAGAAGAAGTACGTCATCGCGCACGACTTCCCGGCGCAGCCAGGCAAAGAAAATCCGGGGAAGCCCGTCAAGACCGGAAAGACCGAGACCGTTCTGGGGATTCCTTGCGAGTACTGGCACTTCGATGTTGCGGATCTCAATGGGGCGAAGCACGTCGGCGACGCGTGCCTCGCGAAAGGAGCTGGACTCATGGTGGGCCGGCTGCCGAACATCGGTGAGGTGTTCGGCCCTGCGGGGATCGCGTACCTTCACACGCGCGGAACCGACGTGGGAGTGATGAAGGTCGTCATCGATGGAAAGGTCGTGCTCGAGGCGATCAAGAAGCAGCCCGGCTCACTTCCCGATGCGCTGTTCGTCTGGCCGGCGGATTACACACCGGGGACCATGGCGAACGTGTTCAGCCACCACTGAGCGATCATCCTCCCGCACTCGTATAGCGCTTGAGCGCGACTCGCCACAGCACGCGACTCGCGCCAAGCGCGGCTACTCCGACCGCCGCCGCCCACGTAGCAAGCGCGGGATTGAGCCGGCCCGTGAGCGCCGACGCAGGGATGGTCGTGGTCCACGCGATCGGGATGAGATAGACGAAGAGGAAGCGCAGCGCTCCCGGGTACGCACTCACCGGGTAGCGCGCCGCCTCGAACACGGCGTCGAAGAGCGCCGCCATGTTCTCCACCGCCACGAACCAGAAGGCGAGGCTCATCAGCGTTACCCAGATCGCGTACACCACCGCGATCGCGACCGCGAACGTCACCGCAAACGCTAGCAGCTCCCACGCGCTGATCGCGCGCCCCGTCTGCACGAACGCGTAGCCGGACACCGCGAGCCCGAGCATGACGTCGGCGAGGCGCCACACATCGAGTCGTCGAAAGGAGACGTAAAACTGGGCGTCGACGGGGCGCACGAGTACGAGGTCGAGCGCTCCGCTGCGCACATCCGTTGGCAGGTGCCCAATGCCTGGGCGCAGCACCGTCTCGACCACGCCGGCGAGCGCATTGAAAATTCCGAGGAGCACGACGACGTCCCAGTAGCCCCAACCACCGAGCTGCGGCGTGTGGCGGAAGAAGAGCGACACAGTGAGCATCGCCATCACGAGCCAGAAGATCGTGCCGAGCAGGCTCGCGACGAAGTTGCCGCGATACTGCAGCTCCTCGAGCCAGTTGAGCTGCCAGAACGCGCGCAGCACGATCATCGCACGAGTGAAGCGCGTCATCCGCCCACCGCGCCGTAGTGTCTGCGTCCGCGCGTCCATACTACGAGATAGAGCGCGAGCCAGATTGCGAGCCAGATCGCCTGGCCCGCGAAGCCGCGTAGGTATTGCTCGCTCGTCGTCACCGCGCCGGTGAGGATCTCGACCGGGAACGACAGCACGTACGGAAACCACAAATACTCGGCGACGTGCGCCACGCGCGGTGGCAGCAGCGAGAGCGGCGCGATGCGACCGGAGAGAAAGAGCGAGAGCCCGAACTGCAACTCAACCAACGCCGTCGCGCGCGTGGTCCAGAAGGCGAGCAGTCCGGTGGCGTAGCCGTTCAAGAAGCGGATCGCGGCAGCGAGCACGATCGCGATGATCGCGAGCGACCATCGCCCGGGCTCGAATGGAATCCGCACCGCGGGCCAGAAGAGCGACGCGATGATCCACATCGTGAGAATGATCGTCGCGGTCGGAGTCTTGTACGCTACGTTGTCGGCGATCGCTTCGTGAATCGGCGCGATTGGGCGGGTGAGCCGATGATTCATCTCGCCTTCGCGAATCCAGCGGTCGATGTTCCAGGCGTCCCACGACAGTGTGGCCTGATTCACCAGCGCGACGCCGAAGAAGTAGCGCGCAAAATCCTCGCGCGTGTAGCCGTCGACCGCGCCGCCGGCGGCGATCGACCACCAGATGCCGAGCGAGATGATCGGTTCGGTGACTCCCCAGATCAGCCAGATCGCGATCGACGCGCGATACTGCAGGTCGACGAGAAACGCCGAGCGCATGAGCTCCGCGTACTGGTCGCGAAAGGTCGCGAACGGGGTGCGCGATGAGGCGGGGCTCACGGTGGCGCGCGCTGGACGTCGGTGCGCACCGTGTCTTCCTCCGCATCCTGCTCCGTCTCGCCGAACGCGATCCGAATGACCTCTTCGATCGGTGGGTCCTGAATCGAGAGGTCGGCGACGTCGAGATCGGTGAGTAGCCGCGTGCTCGCTGCGGTCGCGGTCTCGCGCGGCACCTCGAGCGTCGCGCGCGGCGGCGCGTAGTGCGCGACGGTGCCGTACTCCTCGAGCCGCGCGCGGGAAACCGTTTCCGACAGCACGAGCTCGATTCGCTTGATCGGCGCAATCCGCGCGACGAGCTCCGACAGCTCGCCATCATATAGTAGGCGGCCGCGATTGATGATCAGCACGCGCGACGCGAGCGCCGTGACATCCGCCATGTAGTGCGACGTGAGCAGGATCGTTGCGCCGTGTCGCCGGCGGTACTCGCCCAGGAAGGTGCGAATGGTTTGCTGCGCCTCGAGATCGAGGCCGAGCGTGGGCTCGTCGAGGAAGAGCACCTCGGGCTGATGCAGCAGCGCCGCCGCGAGCTCGCACTTCATGCGCTCGCCGAGCGAAAGCTGCCGCACGGGCTTGTCGATCAGGTCGCCGAGGAGGAGCAGCTCGACAAGTTCGGCGCGTCGCGTCGTATAGTCGGCGAGAGAAACGCCGTAGATGGCGCGATTGAGGCGAAAGGTCTCCTCGGGCGGAAGATCCCAGAGCAGCTGCTGCTTGTTCCCGAGCACGAAGGCTATTCGCTGCCGAAACGGATTTCCGCCGCTCCACGGATCGTACCCCGCCACCTGGGCCTTTCCCGCGGTGGGGAAGAGGAGGCCGGTGAGCATCTTGAGCGTGGTAGTCTTCCCGGCGCCGTTCGGGCCGAGGAAGGCGACGGCGTCGCCGCGCTCGATGGAAAAGGAGACGTTGTCCACCGCGCGAACCTGGCGATAGCGCGGGCGCGCGAGCGCGGCGAGCGCACCCTTGATCCCGGGATCGCGTACCTTAACATCGTACGTCTTGCTCAACTCGGTCGCGACGATTGCACTCGGCATCGGGGAAAGATGCATCGTGCTCGGGCGCCCGGGCTATCCCGAACTCATACTCGCGCGGGGAGATGCGTCGTATGCTCTACATGATCATGGAGTGCGACGACCGAGCGCTCCTCGACGCGTGGATGGCGCAGTGGTCCGATGTCATCGACTTCGAGGTGGAGAAGGTGATGACGTCCGCCAACGCGGTGGCTGCGATCACTCCGTCGCTACGCTCCCGCCGCCTCGACCAGCGCCGCAACCTCTCTCACCTTCGGCGACACAATCGGTGAGTCCGCGATCGATCCGCTGATCGCGTCGAGCGTCTTGAGCCCGTTGCCCGTGATGCACAGCACTCAATCGTCATCCTTCCCGAAACGCCCCTGCCCGGCCAGCGCCAACGCGCCCGCGAGCGTCGCGCCGCCCGCCGTCTCGGTGAAGATACCCGTGGTCTCGGCAAGCAAACGAATCGCCGCGATGATGCTCTCGTCGCTCACCGCCGCGGACCAGCCGCCGGTGCCGCGCATCGCGCGCGCCGCGAACACGCCGTCCGCCGGATTGCCGATCGCGATCGACTTCGCGATCGTGTTCGGCACCTGCGGAACGATCGTCTCACCGCCGCTCTCCACGAGCCGCGTGATCGGCGAGCACCCCGATGCCTGCGCGCCATACAGCCTCGGCGCCTCATCGCTCACGAGCCCCGCATCGCGAAGCTCGCCGAATGCCTTGTGCAGCTTCGTCAGCAGCGAGCCACCTGCCATCGGCACCACCACCGCCGTCGGCAACCGCCAGCCGAGCTGCTCGGCGATCTCGAAGCCCATCGTCTTCGAGCCCTCACCATAGTAGCCGCGCAGATTCACGTTCACGATTCCCCAGCCGAATCGGTCGGCGAGCTGCACGCAGAGACGATTCACATCATCGTAGTGGCCACGGACGCGGACGAGATTCGGACCGTAGACCGCAGTGCCGAGCACCTTCGCCTGCTCGAGATTGTCGGGGATGAAGATCCAGGCGGGAAGTCCGGCGCGCGCCGCCTGCGCCGCCACCGCGTTCGCGAGATTTCCCGTCGACGCGCAGCCTACCGTGTCGAGGCCCAGCGCCACCGCGGCGTTGATCGCCGATGCGACGACGCGATCCTTGAACGACAGCGATGGATGCGACACCGCATCGTTCTTGATCCACAGCTTGGCGACGCCGAGCTTGTCCGCGAGCCGCGGCGCATCGACCAGCGGCGTGAAGCCCGTGTCCTGCGAGAGCGTGGGCGTTCCCTCGAAGGGCAGCCACTCGCGGTAGCGCCACATCGACGGCGCGCGCGCGGCGATCTCTGCACGACTCGGGAAGCGTCGGGCCGTCGGATACATCGGCTCGAGCGGGCCGAGGCANNCGGCAACGGAGACACGGCGCCCCGCGCCGGCAACTCGGCTGTGTACATGTCGACTGCTAGTATTTCGGCGTGGACGGATCTACATCGTCGCTCCAGCGCGTGATGCCGCCGGCGAGATTCCACACCTTCCGGAATCCCGATGCCTGGAGCTGCTGCACCGCCTTCGCGCTGCGCCCGCCCATCTTGCAGTGCACGACGATGTCGCGCGCGCTGTC
>PLMM01000114.1:11010-11414 GCA_003142495.1 Gemmatimonadota bacterium
GCCTGCCGCACGCCGCAGAACTCCTCGTAGTCGATGAGCTCCGTGATCTCGCGCGTGCCGCACGCGGGGCACGTGGGATCCTTGCGCAGCTTGAGCGTGCGGAAGCTCATTTTGAGCGCATCGATCAAGAGCAGCCGCCCCGCGAGCGATTCACCGATGCCGAGGATGAGCTTGAGCGCTTCGGTGGTCTGAATGGTGCCGACGATGCCTGGGAGCACGCCAAGCACGCCGCCCTCGGCGCAGCTCGGAACGAGTCCTGGCGGCGGCGGCTCGCGGAAGAGGCAGCGGTAGCACGGCGCATCCGCGGTCGCGAACACAGATGCCTGCCCCTCGAAGCGATAGATGCTGCCGTAGACGTTCGGCTTGCCGAGGATCACGCACGCGTCGTTGACGAGATAGCGCGT
>PLMM01000208.1 GCA_003142495.1 Gemmatimonadota bacterium
ACGATTCAGTGTTCTATCGGTCAGCCGCCATTCGCAATGCCGCTGACCGATAGAACACTGAATCGTCCTTTTCTTGGATGGTTCTCATTCGGATCCGCCGCATCGTCGCGGCCGGGGCGCTCGCGCTCATCGTTACGCCAATGCTGGAAGCGCAGAATACCCCGCGCTCCCAGCCCTCGGTGCACGTCGCCGGGATCGTCGATGGCAACACCGTCGTCGAGACCGCACGACGCTATCTCGGCGTGCGCTACCTGCTCGGCGGAACCACGCCGAGGGCGTTCGACTGTTCGGGCTTCATCCGCTACGTCTTCGCGCAGCACGGGCTCTCAATGCCACGCACGGCGCACGAGCAGGCGGCATACGGCATGGCGCCCGATGAGAAGAGTCTGGAGCCGGGCGACCTGCTCTTTTTCTACGGCGGGCGAGGCGCGCAGCACATCGCGATGTACATCGGCGGCGACTCGATCATTCACGCGTCGAGTAGCGGCCATCGCGTCATGCTCGCGCGGCTGTCCGGCACCGGCACACACAGAACGTGGTTCGGTCAACGTTTGATCGCCGTACGCCGTGTACTACCAGCGGCCGGAACCTTTGATCTCCCTGCTTCGTTGGCCATTCCCGACCCCTTCGGTAGCAGCTCCGCCGAGGACATGGCGTTCGCCCCTTCTGCACCGCTGATCTTCTGAATGTCTAGCGACGCGAACGAATCGGACGACGAGCAGACCAAAATGGAAGACCCGGTGCTGCTCTACAGCCGCGGCTTGCCCGGAGGCGGAGTCGTGACCATCGAGGCCGTCTCGAAAGAGACGCCGGAGGTCACCGCGCGCGTCTCCGTCGAGCGTCGCATCGATCCGCAGCGCCGCGACGGCCACGAGCCGCCGGTGATCGCGGAAGCGCAGGCGCCCACGCAGTCCACGGCGTTCAAGGAGCTCTACCAGATCGCGTCGGACAACGTCGCCGTCGCCCGCGGCCTCATTCAGTGGCAGGCGCGTCGCCGCGACGATCCCGAGCCGTAGGGAATTCCGGATCCGGAAACGAGAAGGCTCCCGGCGCTCAAGCCGGGAGCCTTCTCCGTTTGTCCCCCTCGTGCTCTATCTCTCAGGCTCTGAAGCGATCCAGCGATCGGTAGTCCCGGGCAGCCGATGTCGCGGCCAGCGCGCGCAGCACTTCATCATCCACCGAATGAAGCTCCCGGGCACGCACGGTCGCGACTCGCGCTGGCCGATCGGGGAACGTCAGCGAATCGAGCCGCACAAGGAGCCGCGCGGACCCGTTTCCGGTGAGCGTACACTCCGACACCAGACGAGCGACGATCGTGGCCTGCCAGCGAGTGCCGTCATCGAGCGTGACGACGCGAGCCGCTTCCTTGGGCTCGGCCGGAGCCATCTCCGGCGCGCCGATCTCGACTCCGCTGCGCTCTGCGCTGGGAAGTGGAGAGGTCCGGCGAAAACTGCGGAAAGCGCCCATGGTGGCTCCCGAATTTCTTAGGCACATCTTGCAACTATAAAATAACTATTTGCAAAACGTGTACCTCCCATGTGCAGTCAAGATCGGGTCACGACTGCGCGACGATCACCCGCCGAAGCGCACGCCCCGCCTGCCCCCGCGTCGCTTCTTCGGCGCATAGCGAAATAATTGCGCGGGGCGCCCGCGCCCTTCGCTCCGCCACTCCTCCGTTGGCTCCACCAGCCAGGCTGCGTGCAGCGAGCGGCGGAAGCTCGCCTTGTGCAGCCGGCGCCCGAGCAGCAGCTCGTAGATCTCCTGCAGCTGCGTGAGCGTGAACGTTGGAGGCAGCAAATGAAAGGCGATCGGCCCCTGATCCAGCCTCGCGCGAAGCGACGTCAGCACGCCCTCGAGCATCCCACGCTGCCTCGGCGGCAGCGGCGGCAGATCGTTCACCGCGAACCAGCTCGCGTCGCCCTTGAAGCCCGCGCTCGTATCCGCATCGATCAGCGCCAGAAACGCCACCGAGAGCGCTGCCCCCGACGGATGGCGGCGTCCGTCGCCAAACGCCGCCACCTGCTCGACGAGCGCGGGCGCCGTACCCAGCGTCTTCCGCGCGAGCTTCACCGCCTCGCCATCGATGGTCTCGTCGGGCTTGAGCGAGCGCCACGGCAGCTGCCAGCGCTCCCGCGACTTTGCGGGCCCGCGCGCGAGCAGCACCACGAGCTTCCGCTCGCGCGGCGCAAGAATCACGACATCGATGGACGGGGCGACGCGGGGCGCCGAAGAGCGCGTGGAGGCGGTGCGAGCAGGCATCGTGATGATTTAGTAGCGTGCTGCGACTAATTCAAGGTCCCTTCGAGGTCCCTTCAGGGTCCCTGGGCGGGCCCCGGAATCGTTATTGGAAGCTTACCCGTCATCGGGATCGTTCCCAACAGTGCGCGCGCCGCCGCGCCCTGCGACACTGGGAAGCCGCCCCATGCCACCACGTACGCACCCACGTCCGGAATCTGCTGCAGTAAATACGGATTCCCGAAGGCAATCACGATCGGATGCTCCTTCCGCTTGTGCAGCTCCTCGATGAAATCGACGAAAGAGCGCGGCACCTCGAGCGTCGTCACGGTCGAGCTGTGTGCCACGTACGAGCTCACCAGTATCACATCCGCAGAATCGGCGATCGCGAACAGGTGGAAGAAGTCGGGGCGCTCGTCGTCCGCGTCCACATACTCGGGGCGAAGCGCGGGAAACACCTTCCGCAGCTCGGCGTCGAACGTCAGGCCGGCGCCCAGATCCGATCGATGCGCGTACGTCACCGAGAGAATCCGCGCGCCCCTGTTCAGATGCCCGAGCGGAAGCTGGTGCGAGCTGTCGCGCACGAGCGTGATCGACCGGTCGGCTGCCGAGCGCGCCATGGCGGCGTCGGCAGAGTCGCCGACTATTTCACGCGCACGATCGAGATCGACGAGGCGCGCGGTGCGCAGCCCCACTTTCGCTTTCGTCGCGAGTATCCGCCGCACCGATGCATCCAGCCGAGCCTCGGTGTACTTCCCCGCCGTCACCCCCGCGACCACCGCGTCGACCGTCTGCGCGACATCCGACGGCTGCAGCAGCACATCGACCCCGGCCGCCACCGCCAGCTGCGACGCGTTCACCGCGCCATACGTGTCGAGCACGCCACGCATGTCCATCGCGTCCGAGATCACGAGCCCGTGAAAGTGCATCTCGTCGCGCAGCAGCGACGTCAGCACATTGTGCGAGAGCGTGCCCGGCAACCCGCTCGAGTCCAGCGCGGGCATCGAGCCGTGGAAGGTCATGATCGCGCCGACACCGGCCTTCACGGCGGTGTTGAACGGCACGAGCTCCACGCTGTCGAGGCGCGCCCGCGACGCGCGCACGATCGGCAGCGCGAGATGCGAGTTGGTGCCGGTGTCGCCATGCCCAGGGAAGTGCTTCCCGGTGGCGATCATCCCGTGCTCCTGCACGCCACGAATGAACGCGGCGCCGAGCTGCGCGACGAGCGCCGGATCCTCACCGAAGGAGCGCGTGCTGATGACGGGGTTCGCCGGATTGTTGTTGACGTCGAGAATCGGCGAGAAGTCGACGTGGAATCCGAGCGCGCGTCCCTCGATCGCCGTGATGCGCCCCTGCTCGTACGCGAGCATCGTGTCGCGCGTCGCGCCGATCGCCATCTCCGGCGGAAAGAGCACCGCGCCGCCCAGGTCGATTCCGTTGGGGAGAAAATATCCGCCGCGCGCGCGATACCCCGCGCCGAACTCGAGATCGCCGCCGACCAACAGCGGCAAGTCACTCATCCTCTGCAGCGCGTTGAGCTTCGCCGCGATCTCGAGCGGCGACCCCACCGACATGATGACGCCGCCCACGTGCTGCTGCGTGATCCAGCCGCTGATCTTCCGCCACTGCGGCGCATCGGCGCTCACGTAGTCGCCGAAGAGCTGCGGCCACACCATCTGCGCCGCCTTGTCACGCAGCGTCATGCGCGCGAGCTCGCACTCCACCCACGCGGAGTCAGTCTTCGAATCGCACACGACGGTATGTGGCAGAGTCAACTTCCCCAGCGTGGGGCTGGCCGCCTCCGGCTTTGCATTCGTCGCTGACGTGCACGCCGCGATCGACACCACGGCGAAGAGCATCGCGTGCGGGATGAACCTCACCGGCGACCGCGACACGATTCTCACCAGTTGATCGTGCCCTGCTTGCTCGTGTCCACCTGCTCTTCTTCCTTCCCGGTCTTGAACAGGAACGTGTCCATGTTCTTCGTCAGGAACTGGCGCGCCTGCGGGTCCATCAGATTGAGCCCGTAGTGATTGATCAGCATCGTCTGCTGCTTCAGCCACAGCTTCCAGCACTCCGCGCAGATCTCTTCCTTCGCGCGCGCCCCCAGCGGTCCGGGGAGCGGTGGACGCTCGAGCCCCTCGCGCGTGGCGCCGCAGCGAGTACACGTCACATCAGCCATCAGTCAGTCTCGAAAGCGGGAAGCGCTCGCTCAGGCGCGCGCGTAGCGGATCTTGGCCAGTCGCACCGCGGCCAGCATCCGGATGTATACCCAGCCAATGTCGAACTCGAACCACTTTGCCGTGAACTTCGCGGAGTGCGGATCGGCGTGATGGTTGTTGTGGAGCTCCTCGCCGCCGAGCCAGATCGCGATCGGAGAAATGTTGCGGCTCTCGTCCTTCACGTCGTAGTTGCGATAGCCCACCGCATGACCGACGCCGTTGATGATCCCCGCGGCCCAGAACGGAATCCAGAGCATCTGCACGCCCCAGACGAGCGGTCCGATGTAGAAGCCGAAGAGATACACATCGATCACCAGCATCACGAGAATGCCGAGCCAGTTGAGCCGCGCCAGCACGTAGCGCTCGAGCCAGTCGTTCGGCGTCCCCTTCCCGTACTTCTCGAGAATCCCGGGCTGGCGAACCGCCTGGCGATAGTAGAACGCGCCCTTGAGGATGATCTCGCGCAGCCCTTCCATCACCGGCGAATGCGGATCGCCCTCGCGATCGGCAAAGGCATGATGCTTCCGGTGGCATGCCACCCACTCCTGCGTCACGATCGACGTCGACAGCCACAGCCACAGCCGCATCGGAATCTCGGCCAGCTTGCTGAACGTCACGCCGCGATGCGTCTGCGCGCGATGCAGAAAGAGAGTCACGCAGACATTGGTGAGATGCCCCGCGACGACCACGAAGAGCACCGGCTTCCACCAGTGCGTCGCCCACATTGCGAATCCTGGCATTGCGTCCTGCCCTGAAGATGAAATGCGCGTCCAGTCCTGCTGGAAATCTACTGCGCGCGAAGAATTTGAGCCACTTCCCCGCTCGCGCTCGAAACGGTTTACGGCTGTGGGGACAATGGAGTTACGAGCCCGCCGGTGGTCACCAGCCCCGGCTTGTCCGCAGCCGGCGCGCTCCCCCACGTATCGTTGGACGAGTTGAAATCGGGAACGGTACCGTCGGGCCACAGGCGCGCGCCCGCCAGCGGCGAACGCACCGGAATCGACGCCGTGTACTGATCGCCGAGGAACCAGATGTCGACCGGGAGTCGAACTTCCTGAATCGATCCGTCCGCGAGCTTGAGCCTGAGCTCCACCGGAAAGGGAATCGACGTGTGCTTTCGCAGCTGGATCTGCGCGATGTGGTGCCCATCGCTCGAGATCGTCGCCGCGCTGTCGATGCCGATGTCGAGCACATCGTTGGTGTAAAAGAAGCCGCGCCAGAACCACGCGAGATCCTCCCCCGTCGAGCTCTCGATCGACCGGAAGAAATCCGCCGGCGTCGGATGCTTGAACGCCCAGCTCGCCGTGTACTCCTTGAACGCCTGATCGAAGCTCGCCTTCCCCACGACATGATTGCGCAGCGCGAGCAGCACCGCGCCCGGCTTCCGATAGCCGATCGTCCCCAGCGCCGCCGGCGGCACGCGGTCTGGCGGCGTCATGAGCGGACGCTGTTCCCCCGCCTGCACGGTCGACTCCCACTCGCCGATGTACAGCGGCCATTGGTAGTGCCTCGGGAAGCGCTGCTCGTTCGAGAAGGCGTTGATGTACGTGTTGAAGCCCTCGTCCATCCACGCATAGCGCCGTTCGTTCGACCCGACGATCATCGGGAACCACTCGTGCCCGTGCTCGTGATCGAGTGTACCGAACACGCCGTTCGGATCCGTCTCCTGCGATGCGTAGTTCACGAACACGATCATCGGATATTCCATACCGCCAACCGGTCCCGCCACCGACGTCGCCTGCGGATACGGGAACGGGAAGACGAGTCGCGAATACGTCCTGATCGTCCACTGCGTCTCCTCCGCCGCACGCGTCCATTCCGCGCCCGCCTTCGGCCACTCGTAGTACGCCTGCGTCACGATCCCCTTCCAGCTCGTCGCATCCCAGCGGAAGTCCGGCGCGCCCGCCCACGCGACATCGCGCACGTGCTGCGCGCGAAAGCGCCACGTCTTCATCCCCTGCGTCGCCACCGGCTTCGACTCGGCCTCGGTGATGATGCGGATCGTCGTGTCGCTGTGCGCGGCACTCGCGAGTCGCGAGCGCTGCGCGGCGGTGAGCACATCCTGAGAATTCTGCAGCAGCCCGCTCCCCGCCACCACGTAGCCCGCAGGCACCGTGACCGAAAAGTCGATGTCGCCGTACTCGAGATAGAACTCGCCCTGTCCGAGATATTGGTCCGTGTTCCAGCCGCGAATGTCATCGTAGACATCGACGCGCGGATACCACTGCGCGATCTCGTACAGTGGACCATCGCGCGCCATGCGATCCGACCCGTGCTCCGGAACCGCGAAGCTGTAGTCCATCGCAATCGTCACCTTGCCGCCGTGCGGCGCGAGCGGCTCCGCGAGATCCACGCGCATCTGCGTCTCGTGCACCTGGGACGTCGCGCGCGCGCCGTTCGTGACGAGATTCTGAATCTCGTATCCGCCCTCGAATCCCCGGTCGCCGAATCGCGTGTCCTCGGGAAAGAGCGCGCTCCCCGCGCTTCCACTCTTGTAGAGATTCTGATCGAGCTGCATCCACACGAATCGCAGCGTGTCCGGCGAATTGTTCGTGTATGCCAGCGACATGTGCGCCTTGATCGTGTGGCGCGCCGTATCGAGCGTCGCCGCGATGTCGTAGTCCGCGCGCTGCTGCCAATAGTCGGGTCCCGGGCGCCCATCCGCGCTGCGCACGCGGCTCGCTTGAGGCCAGTCCATGCGATCCAGCCGCGAAAACGGATCGGCGCGCGTCATCATCCGCGGCGAGCCCTCGCCCTGCGTCGTGCGTACCACCGTGACCGGCAGCGACTCGACCCGCACCGGCGCAGGCACCGGAGACGCCGTGCGCGCCGGATGGGAAACGGGGGAGCACGCAACGACGCTCGCAACCGCGATGAGAACAGGAACACGCACGGGGGACCTGACCATGGCTGAGGATTTCATTCCGATAGCGAATAATTTAGCGAACCACACACGCGCCAATGGCAGGCCGGCCCATGGCCACTTGCTCGCGCACTCGCTCTTCCGTAGCGTGACTGCGTGACCACCACCTCTCCCCGCCCGCGTGCCGCCATGCTCGCCGGCCGCGCCACCCACGCCGGCACCACGCGCTACGGCGCCCGCGCCGCCGCCAAGCTTGCATCCGACTTTCTTCGCCCGCTCACCCACGACGGCGTCCTCGTCTCCTCCATCGGACTCGGCAGCTACCTCGGCGAATGCGACGAAGCGGACGACATTCGCTACGCCGACACCGCGCACCACGCGATCGCGACGGGGATCAACCTGCTCGACACGGCGATCAACTATCGATGCCAGCGCTCCGAGCGCGCCTTCGGGAAGGCGCTCTCGCGCGCAGTCCGCATGGAGACGGCCGCGCGCGATGAGATCGTCGTGTGCACGAAGGGCGGCTACATCCCGCTCGACGGCACGCAGCCGTCCTCGCGCGAGGAATATCAGGAGTACGTCAAGCGCGAATACATCGACGCGGGCATCCTTCGCGCCGACGACGTAGTCGCCGGCGGACACTGCCTCGCTCCCGCCTTCCTCGCCAATCAGCTCTCGCGCAGCCGCACAAACCTCGGCGTCGAAACGATCGATCTCTACTATCTGCACAACCCCGAGCAACAGCTCGACGCCATCGATGATGCGGAGCTCGAACGGCGACTGCGCGCGGCCTTCGAGCTGCTCGAAGCGCGCTGCGACGCCGGCGAGATCGGCGGCTACGGATGCGCGACGTGGAACGGTCTCCGCACGCCACCGGGCGAGCGCGGGCACCTGAGCCTCGCGATGCTCGTGAAAACCGCGCGGGAAATAGCAGGCGCCGATCACCACTTTCACGCCGTGCAGCTCCCCGTCAACCTCGCGCTCAACGAAGCGGTGCGCACGCCCACGCAGCGCATCGACGATCGCGATCTCACCGTGCTCGAGGCCGCGTCGGAGCTCGGCGTCGCCGTCGTCGCGAGCGCCACACTGCTCCAGGCGAAGCTCGCGAGCAAGCTCCCGCAGCAGATGCGCGAGGCGCTCCCGGGGCTCACCACCGATGCGCAGCGCGCGATCGCCTTCGTGCGTGGCCTTCCCGTCATCGCGAGCGCGCTCGTTGGCATGCGCAGCGCGGGGCACGTCCGCGAAAATCTCGGCGCCGCGCGCGCCGGCCACTCACCCCCGAGCGCGTAGCGTTCGAGCGTCGGTGCTCTGCGCGCCCACAATTCCCGCCTGGGCGCCAGTGCGTAGCGTCAGGATCGTCACCTCCGCGCGCGCGCCGACGCGAAAGGGAATCCCCCAGTAGTTCGTTCCCGGACTCACGTAGAGCAGCGACTCGCCACGGCGATACACACCCATCGCGAGATCGAGAAAGGGATTCGCGAGACTCCAGCCAGCGCGATTGATCGAGAGCTGCCCCCAGTGCGTGTGCCCGCTCAGCGTGAGCGCAACGCCGGCGTCCGCCAGCGGTGGCCAGAGCGCCGGATTGTGCGCGAGCACGATCGTGAACGTTCCCTTCGGAATTCCGGCGAGCGTCGCAGCGATATCCGGCGCGGGCACCGTCGGCGCCGCGCGATGGCCAGCCGCAGGATCGCCCGTTCCCGCAATCGCGAGCTGCGTTCCACGATGCTCGACGAGCCGGCTCTCGTTCACGAGCGTCGTGTGCGCGAGCGCGCGCAGGCGCGGGAGCACCGCATCCCACCCTGCGTAGACCTCGTGATTGCCCGCAGTGATGTACACGCCGAGTGGCGCGCTGAGATCGCCGAGCGCGGCGGCGTAAAGTGAGACGTCCGGCGCGTAATCGTCGATCAGGTCGCCCGCGACGGCGATGAGATCCGGCTTCGCGGCACGAACCGCCGTCGCCACGCTCGCGAGATGCGTGCGCGAGCTGTGCGGACCGATGTGCGTGTCGCAGAGCTGCGCGATGCAGAGCCCCTCGAGTGCGGGTGGCAGTGAGGGAACCGTCACTGAGAGCGACGTGACTACGAGCTTGCGCGACGCCGCATAGCCGCCCAGCGCGAGCAGCGAGTATACCGTGGCGACGATGAAGATGGCGGTGCGGCCGGACGCGCCCGCGGCGCCGAACGGCGCGCCTCCGATCGCTCCGATGGCGCCGCCGAGCGCGCTCACGAGCAGGAGCAGCTGCGCGTACCACATGGGGCGAAAAACGAGGAGCCGCGTTCCCCTCCCCGGATAGTGATTGCTTCCGCGGCTGCGGAAAAACACGGCGAGCGGAATCACCGTCAGCACGAGCGCCGCGGCGCCGACGGGGCGCCACCCGCCCACGATCGGCGCGAGCAGCACACCGACGATCACCCAGCTCCCAACGAACATCGACAGGACCACGGTGATCGCCTTGCGCTGCGCGCGCACGAGCGCGGCGCGCGCGCCGGGGGATCGCTCAGTGCTCACGCGAATCCTCCGGCGCCAGTGCTAATACTTCGGAGTCGCCAGCGGTGTGACGGAGAGGTGCAGATTGTGGTTCACGCGGATTCCCGCGATCCCGACCGTCGGGAACTTCGACTTCGGAACCGCCGTCACGAGGTTGCCGTCCATGATGAAGTGCACGGTGTCGGGCGCGACATGCACGCTCATCTTGTACGTCGCCTTCCCGCTCGCATCCTCCTTCGGAATCTTCGGGCTCGCCGTCCAGTCGACGATCGTCGTGGTATTGTCACCATCACGCGTCTTGATGAGATACTCGCCCGTCCCGCGGACGACGAAGTAGCCGTACTTCACCTTGGCGGGATCCGTCAGATTCGAGCCGCCGAGGAAGATGCCGAACGCCTCGGGGTGCTTCGGCTTCTCGAGCTGATCGATCGTCGCCGAGACCTGGTACTCGCCCTTGAAGCTGTCCTTCGGGGCGAAGGTGATGTGCGCGGGGCCAGTCTGGATCTCCCAGCGGCCCGCGTTCGCGGTGTACTTGGCGTCGGTGATCTTGGCGTCCGACTGGTCCGTGACGCCCGTGTAGCCGGCCGGAACTCCCGTCCCGCCGATCGATTTGTCCGCGTCCATCTTCATGTCGCCGGCCATCTTCATCCCCGTATCGGCGGCGGGGGCCGGAGCGGGCGCGGCTGCAGCGGCCGCCGTGTCCGCCGGAGCGGCGTCACCCTTTCCCTTTGCGCATGCCGCGACAAGGACGAGCGCGCTCAAAGACCAGAATTTGTTGACCATTGTCCTCCCTCGAAGTGTGATGAAGCCGCCCGGAATATACGCGGCCGCGTGCGACGTGACGTCACCTACGTCTGGCGTGCCGACCCGCGTCAGCGCATACTCACTGCGTAGCCCTGGTCGCGTGCATCGCTGCGCATGCTCGCGCCCGGAAATTGCCGTGAAGGCTGCCCAGTGCAGCGGTCAACTATTTCATCACGCGGAGCACAACGTATGGCGACCAAGAAGAAAACGGCTCGCAAGTCCGGATCCCGGAAGAAGCGCGCAACGAAGAAGAAGAGCGCCCTGAAAAAGCGCACGGCGAAAAAGGGCAGCGTTCGTCGTCGCGGCGGGCCGCGCACCAAGAGCTCCATCAAGAAAGCCGGACGTAAAGTCGCGAAGAAGGCGACCCGCAAGGCAGCGAAGAAGGCCGTCAGGAAAGTTGTGAAGCGCGTGAAGAAAGCGGCTGCACCAAAGAAGCGTCGTCCCGCCAAGCGCAAGCAGTCGACGGTCGCACGCGTGAAGCGCGTTGCATCCGAAGTCGGCACGCAGGCGATGGACGCCGGCAAGAGCATGGTCGACGAGGCCAAGAGCATCGGCAGCAGCGTCTACGAGTTCACGTCCGACGCCATCGACAAGATCACCTGACCTGCGTCACGGCGCTGGGCAACGCGATCGGGGACAGCGCTATGCTGTCCCCTTTTCGTTTCCGCTCGCGACGCCGGCGAGAAAGTCGATCACGAGCTGCGCCACTCGATCGCGACAGAAGTCCACGGTGAGTACGTGCCCGCATCCGCTCAGCATTTCGAGCCGCTTCGTGCGCGCGCCGATCGATGCGAACGCGCGCGCCGCGACTTCCGGCGTGAGGCGATTGTCCTCGCGCGACTGCACGTAGAGCGTCGGCGCGGTCACGCGCGGCAGCGCCGCGCGCGCCGCATCCGCAGCGCGAACGAGCTCGCGCACCAGCTGCGGTGTCGTCGCGCCGTACGCGAGCGCCTCCGCGCGCGCAGCGGGATCGTGAATCGATTGCGTCCCGTCGCCGCCGACGTACGGCATCACCACGCCGATCGCCGGCGCCGCATGCGTGAGCACGCGCATCCATGGCGGCGTGTCGAGATACGGCGCGAGCAGCACGAGCGCGGTGAGCGTCGCATCATCCGCCGCGATGCTCGCTGCGAGCGCTCCGCCAAGCGAGAGGCCAACCAGCGCAACGCGCGAGTGACGCGCGCGCATCGACGCATGCGCGCGCCGCGCCTCCACCAGCCACTCGCTTCCCTTCGATTTCGCGAACTCCGCCAGCGTCCGCCCATGTCCCGGAAGCAGCGGCGCGTCGACATCGTAGCCGCGGTCGCGCAGCGCGCGCGCAAGTGACGCCACCGTTTGCGGCGTGTCGCCGAAGCCGTGCAGCAGCACCACACCCATCGACGCGCCGTCCGCAGCGAGCGCAATCGGCTCCGCACCGCGGATGATGCCGAGCGGGCCGATGGGAAAGCGGCTCCCAACGAGACGGTCGTAGCGCCTGCGCTGCAGAATGCCCGCGCCCCACAGTATCGCGACGAGCACCACCACCGCGGCGATCGCCGGCACCGCGAACGCCATCGCGAGGACGTGCATTACTTCGCTCGCACGCCCGAAAAAGAAACGGGGGCGGAAGCCGTCAGGCTACCGTCCCCCGCTCTCGCATCCCCCCCACGAGGACGCAATGCGATTGCTTCGATGCCGACACCGGTTCGCGTCCCCAACGCTACTACGGCGCGTTTCATCTCTCGCCGCACCCGCTTTGCAACTCCCGCGCCGTCGCGCTCCGTGCCCGCCATCAAGTCGTCACGCTCACACGACGACGTGAAAACCCTTCACGCGCTGCGCACTCGCGAACGCCACGGCGCTCACCCCGGTGAGCTGCCACGCATGCGCCATCGCAGCACCCACCGCGTCCGCCTTCTCGACCTTCGTCACTGCCAGCATGGATGAGCCCGCACCGCTCAGCGTCGCACCGATCGCACCCGCTTCGATCGCCGCCGCCGCCACCGCGTCATAGCCGCGCACGAGACGCCTGCGATGCGGGATGTGGAGCACATCGTCCAGCGCCGCCGCAAGCATCGCCTCATCCGCCGTCGCGAGCCCGCGCACGAGCGCTGCACCCTTTGCCGCCGCGCTCACCGCCGTCACGTGCGGCACCACGTTCGGCAGCGCCGCGCGCGCACGCTTCGTCTCGAGCACGAACTCCGGCACCGCGAATACGAACGCGAGCGACGGATGCACATCGAGCGGCGACACGATCACCTTCCCCGCGTGCGTGAGCGCGAGCGTCGCGCCGCCGAACACCGACGGACACACGTTGTCCGGATGCCCCTCGAGCGCCGTCCCCACCTCCGCTATTCCGAACTTGTCGAGCCCGAGCTTCAGCATCTCGTTCGCGAGCGCCGCCCCCGCCACGAACGCCGCCGCCGATGATCCCAGCCCTCGCCCAACGGGAATCTCGGACGTCGCGTGAAAGCGAAGACGCTCCGGCACCGCAACCTTCTTCGAGCCAGCCGCGGCACGGAACGNNACACGAGCGTCCCCTCGCGCACGAACTCCGGCTCCGGCTGCTCTCCGCTCGCCGCCTGGCGAACCGAGACCGTCAGCCAGCGGTCCACCGCTACACCCACGCAGTCGAAGCCTCCGCCAATATTTGCGGCGGAGGCGGGAACGCGAACAGTGGCTACGCTGGTGTCTTTGCTATCGGAAGCGGTCACGCGTGAAGGCTAACGTCGCACCGCAGCTCCGTGAAGCGCGCGCGTAGCGCATCGGCACTCACGCTTCGCGTCGAAACTCCGACGACGCACTCGTGCTCTCATTGAAATCTGCGAGCGATGTGCGCGTCGCCGGCGCGAGCCGCGCCACGAGCTTGTCGAGATCCGAGATGTACAGCCCGCCGCCCTCACGACGCACGAGCCCCTCGGCACACAGCCGTCCGAGCACGAGCGAGATCGACTCGCGCGTTGCACCAACCAATTCGCCGAGCAGTCGTCGCGGCACCGGCGGAGCAGCCGCACCCGCGCGCGCATCGTGACTCTGCGCGAGGCGCACGAGCGATGCGATCAGCCGCTGCTCGACCGTCAACATCGCATGCTGCCCGAATTTCACCAGCAGCGCCGTTCGCTCGGCCATCAGCTGCCGCAGAAGAATCAGCGCGGTCGCGGGCTGCTCGCGGAGCATCGCGCTGAAGCGCGCGGAGCTCAGATGCAGCGTCTCGCTCTCCTCTTCCGCGCGCGCCTGGCTCGCATAAACAGCTGTTCCCTCGAGCCCCTCACCGCCGAAGGTCTCGCCGCACGTCGCCACCCACGGAACGAAGCTCCGGCCGGCACCCACCTGATTGCGCAAAACGACCTGTCCGCGAAGCACGAGGAAGATCCCATCCGCGCCCGTTCCCTGCTCGTAGATCGTGAATCCAGAGGGCCAAGAGGTCCGGGCCCCAAAGGCGGCAATTTGATCCCGTTGCTCGCGGGCGACCCGTGTGATTTCTTTCATGAGGACGGTCGATGCAGCCATGAGCCACCCGGTTTGCCGGAGCAAGGCACGCTGGCAACCATGCCGCATGTCGTAGCGCAGTCAAGCAATGTACGGGCCGTAAAGTGAGCGGGCACAGCGGTTTCCCCCATTCCGTGATCGCCACAGAATGTCGAGCTCTTCGCGCGCGTTGCCGGAAGACGGGACGTCCTTCATCATCCTCGGCGCCGACGCGGTGCTGGCCGCTCTGCCGGCCTCGCCCGTCCAGCTCGCGCATGCCTGCCAGGCCCTCGGCTTCCAGCTGGCGGCCCCCGCGACGTGGGGCGATGAGCTGATCGCCGAGAGCTGCCTCGATCGGCTCGCCACCTATGAGCATCCGACCGCCGTCATGTGCAGCTGCCCGCTCGTCACGGAGCGACTGACCCGCGCCAGCATGATGCTCGAGCCGTTCATGCTCACCTTCGTTTCGCCTCCGGTTGCGACCGCGCGCTACATCCGCGCCGCGTTCAGCGGACAGGCGCTCCACATCACGTATGCGGGCGCGTGCCCGGGCGCCGATGACGAGTCGATCGATGCGCGCCTGCGTCCGTCCGAGCTGCTCGAGGCCTTCGTAGAGCAGGGCATCGTTCTGGGATCGCAGCCCAACTGCTTCGATGCGCTCGTGCCGCTCGACCGTCGACGCTTCTATTCACTTCCGGGCGGCGTGCCCACGCGGGAGCACGTCGAGCGCATCGCGCACCGCTCGTTCATCGAGCTCACCGGCGACGATGTGGTGCTCGAGCTCACGCAGCAGCTCATCGAGCAGACCCCCGCACTCCTCGACATCGCCGCGCCACTCGGCTGCGCCTGCGCAGGTGCGGGCGAGCATGCGATGCCTGGGAATCCACGCGCGGGCTTGTTGACACTCGAGCCGCCGCGCGCGCGGCAGCGCGTGCTCGACCAGTCGCTTCAGGTCGACGTCACGCAGACGCTCGTGGAGCTGTGCGAGCTGCACATGAGCACTGCGGAAGAAACAACTCCGCTCGAGGTGCATCTCGCGGCGGACTCGGCGCCTGCGCCCGAAGATGTGCTCGACGATGTGCTCGACGTGAACATCGTCGAGGTCGTTGCGCCAGACGAGGTCGTGCTCGCAAACGCACCGGCTGCCGCGCGCGTCGCCGACGACGAGTCGTTGTCGGTTCCGCGGCGGCGTCCGGTTGTCGCTCGCGCGCCGTCATCGATGCCGCGCTACGCGAACGCGAGCGGCGAGATGGTGCCGCGCGCATCGCTCGCGGTGCTGCGCCACGCGCTCGCGCGCATCGCCAAGCGCAAGGCGCGCCGTCAGCCGAAGGTCGAGCGCGGACGCCGCGAGCGCGCCATCGAGATCCACGAGGGACTCGTGCGCGGCACCGCGCGCACCCCGCGCTCGCTCGCGATCGCAGCCGGCGCCGATCTGCCGCGCCCAGTGCCGCCGCCCCCCGCGCGCCATCGACCACGCACGATGATGGGACTCTAGCCTCGCGGCTTAGAGGTTCAGCGCCTCACGCGCGCCGGTGATCACGAACTGCGTCGCGACGGCGGCGAGCAGCAGCCCCATGATGCGCGTCACCACGCGAATCCCCGTCTGCCCCATCAGGCTGACGAGCCGGTCGCCCGCTCTCAGCGTCAGCCAGCAGATGATCGCGGTGAGCCACACCGATCCATAGACCGCGACGTTGCCGGCGATCGTGTGCGACTGCCCCGCGAGCACCATCACCGTCGAGATCGCGCCGGGCCCCGCGAGCATCGGCATCGCGAGCGGCGTGAGCGCAACGTCTTCCTTCTCCTGCCCTTCGACGATCTCCTCCGTGCCCTCCTGCGTCGTGCGCTCGCCGCGCAGCATGTCCATCGCGACCAGCCAGAGAATCAGCCCGCCCGCGATGCGAAACGCCGGCAGCGTGATGCCGAACATCTTGAAGATCCCCGTGCCGGCGATGCCGAACACCGTCATGAGCGCGCCCGCGGCGATGCACGCGCGGAGCGCAGTCCTGCGGCGGCGCTCCACCGACTGCCCTTGCGTGATCACGAGGTAGGTCGGGATCACGGCCACTGGGTCGACGATGAAGAGCAGCGACGTGAAGGTGACGAGCGCGAACTGAAAGTATGTCATCATCGATCGTCGAACTCGTGCAACGCAGCCTCGAGCATGGCGCGCAGCCGTTGCTCGCGATCGGGGCCGTCCGGCACTCCCGCGGCGACCGCGCCGAATTGCGCGAGCATCTCCTGCTCGACGAACGCCGGCGTTGGCTCGACGCCGAGCTCCTCGATGCTGCGCTTCGCGAGATGGCGCAGGAGCGCGCGCGTCTCGGGCTCGAGCGCCGCGAGCCCCGCCGGGTCGCGCGGCGGGGGCTCGTGCGGATTGCGCGCCCGCTGCGGCGCGTCGCGCACCGCGTTGAGCTTCGCGAAGGTCACGACGAACGATCCGGGCGTGTGCTCGAGCACGTCGTTCAACACACCGCGCCTGCGCAGCGACACGAGCAGCTGCGCGATCGCCTCGCGTACCACCAACACACCATCGGGGCTGTTGTTCCCGCGCCCCGTGATGACGAGCGCCTCCTTGGCGCGACTCATCTGCCGCTCGCGCAGCCAGTTCTCCGTGCGTTTGAGCGCCTGCTCGCGCGACGGATGATGCGTGCGAAGGTTGAGTGTGCGGTCGGCGCCGAAGCGCATCTCGTCGAATGCCTGTCTGAGCGCGGGCACTCGCGTCATCGCGCGCGCTTCCGGCGCGCGCCGTCGGGTGCATCGACGGCAACGAGCAACAATGAGCGAGCGGCAAGGCGAGTGCGCATGCAGAAAGCTACAGTCGCGCCGAGCAAAAAAAACCGCCCTCCGTGAGGAGAGCGGCCTTCTTTCGCGTGTCGTCGCGAACTAGAACGTAATGCCGACGCTGAGCGGGATCATCTGGAACTTCTCGTCCTGTCCATTGCCGTTGTTGAAGCTGCTGCCACTGAACACATAGTGGTAACGCGCCTCGACGAATGGTGAGAGCGAGCCCTTGAACTTGATCCCCGCGCCGCCGTTCAGACCGAACTTGGTCTGCGAGCCGGACGAGAAATCGAAGTTGTCGTTGCTGCCGGTGTTCTTGAAGTTGTAGACGCCGGCGCCGCCGATCAGGTAGAACTGCGCAGGGCTCTTCGTTCCGACGTTGAACACGAGATCTGCCGTCGCATCGATCAGGCGAAGCTTCACGTTGTTGAAATCCTTGTAGTTCATCTGATTCCAGGAGCCGTCGACGCGCAGCGCAACCGGCGAGTTCTGGAAGCCGAAGTTCAACAGCGCGCCTGCATTCCATCCGGTCTTGACGAAGTTGTTGAAGTCGCCGGTTGGGAACGTCGCACCGCCCATGACGCCGAACTGAATCGGGCTGCTGGATGCACTCTGCGCAGCGACCCTTCCGCTCGCGAGCACTGCGAACCCAAGTATCGCTGCGCCTGTAAGAATACGCTTCATAAATTCCTCACATTCCTGTTCAAAGGACACGTTCGCGACTACGAAACCAGCGTCGCGTGTGTCTTGAAGGCAAAAACGAAGCCGCTCATTCCCGATATGTGTGAGTCTTGATTGGTCGCGTCTGCTAGAGTGTGATGTAGATCGCGTCGCGCATACGTTTACGCACGATGTGCGCACCTCGCGCACGTGATACGAAGCAACCCGATTGCCGTGAGCGATGCCCGCAGATGCAACGCTGCCCACGATCGCATGCGCAAACAGCACGCGGCGATCGCGGGCAACACGAGCTTCATCTTGCGATGAAGCCCCGCATTCTAGAACGTGATTCCCACGCTGATCGGGACGAACTGCAGCGACTTCGCAGTGCTGTTGTCGCCGCCACCAACAGCGCTTCCGTGGATCACGTTGTGGTAGCGCGCCTCGATGAACGTCGCGAAGCCCGTCAGCTGGAACTTGAATCCGACGCCCCCATTCAACCCGAACTTCGTGCCATCCGCGTGCACGTCGCTGTTCGGATCCTTGAAGCGCTCGTTGTAGATGCCCGCTCCGCCAATCAGATAGAACTTCGTCGGTAGCGCGGCGCCAAAGGTGTAGACGACGTTCGCCGTCCCATCGATGATGCGCAGATTCGGAAACGAGGAGGTTGCGCCGGCTCCTCCCGCAACCACGAACGTCTTGCCGCTCATCTGCTGCCACTGTCCATCGATGCGAAAGCTCACGGGCACCAGCGGCACCCCGATGCTCACGAGCACCCCGGCGTTCCACCCGGTCTTCTCTTCCGTCTTCAGATCACTCAGCGGCAACGTCGCTCCGCCCATGATGCCGAAGCGCACCGGGCTGCTGACGATTGCCTGCGCGGAGACGGACGCAGCCGTCACGGAAAGAGCGAGTCCCAAAACGGCAGCACTGATCACCGTACGCGTCATAGCAAAACCCTCCAAGCTGTCCATGAGTCTCAGCCCCGCGCACCCGCGATGATCGGCAGGCACGAAGAGCCGGTCCGGCACGTGCCGGTCACCCTCTTCCTTGCAAGAAGCACGCATGTCAAACCACCACGACGGAGAATAGCTCTCCCGGCGCGCCACTTATGAGACGCGTGGACACGCCGAACGTTTGCGGATTTGACGCATGCGCAATTGGTGAGCCCGGTCACGTGCCGGGACAATCGCGCGAGAAACTGTCCTACGCCGCGTACTCCAGCGTGTCAGCCCGCAACATCCGCGCGACGCACACCTCATTGCAGCCGAAGCGCCGCGGACACGACGTGCAGTCCCTGCGAATCTTCTCGGGATAGCGCGCACGCTCCGTCACGACGTACCCGACGGACTCGAAGAACCCCGAGGTCAGCGTCAGCGCAAAGAGCTCGTCGATCCCGCGCATCCGCGCCAACGCTTCCAGCTCCGCCACCACTCTCCGCCCCAACCCGCTCCCGTGCGCATCGCGCGCGACCGCGAGCGACGCGACCTCCGCCAGCGACGGCGAGTATTCCTTGAGCGCACCACATGCGCGCACGCGACCGCGCGCATCGGCCGCCACGATGAAGTCGGCCAGCGCGAGCGCGACACGCTCACTCGTGATCGGCAGCATCACGCTGTCCGACGCATATCCATTCACGAGCGACACGATCTCGTCGATATCTCCAGGCTGCGCCATTCGCAGCGAGCTCTGATCCCTCATGATAGCGCGCGCTCGATCTGCTCGACGCCCTGCGCGAGCTCCTCGCGCGTCGTGATGAGCGGCGGCAGCAGCCGCAGCGTGTAGTCGCCCGCCGTCAGGATCAACAGCCCCGCCTCGCGCGCGCACGCGACGATCTCGCCCGCCGGCCGCGTCACATCGATCCCCCACAGATAGCCCACGCCGCGCACCGCGCGAACCTCCTCGCGTCGCGCCGCGAGCGCACGCAGCTGCTCGCCGAGCCACGCGCCGTTCTCGCGCACGCGCGCGAGCAGCGCGGGATCCGACAGCCGGTCGAACACATGCTTCGCCACCGTCGCGACGAACGGTCCGCCGCCGAACGTCGACCCGTGATCCCCCGGCTGCACCGACGCCGCGATCTCCGGCGTCACGAGGATCGCGCCCATCGGCAGCCCGCCCGCAAGCGGCTTCGCGAGCGTCACCACATCCGGCACGACGTCCGTGCGCTCGTACGCAAACAACCACCCCGTGCGACCGAGCCCGCACTGCACCTCGTCGAAGATGAGCGCGACATTCCGCTCGCGCGTCAGCTCGCGCAGCCCGCTCAAGAACGCCGGCTCCAGCACGCGCACGCCGCCCTCGCCCTGCACCGGCTCGACGATCACCGCCGCCACCGTCCTCCGGTCCATCATCCGCGCCAGCTCTCCCAGATCCCGCTCGGCAATCGATATCCCGCCGGCGAGTGGCCGGAATGGCGCGCGGTACTGCGGGCGGTCCGTCGCCGCGAGCGTCGCGAACAGTCTGCCGTGAAAGCCGCCTCGTAGCGCGATGATCTCGTGCTTGTCGCCGCCGCCGATGTCACGCCCCCACCGGCGCACGAACTTGAACGCCCCCTCGTTCGCTTCCGCGCCCGAGTTGCAGAAGAACACGCTCGACGCGAACGACCGCGCCACCAACGCCTCCGCAAGCGCCTGTCCGGGCGCCGTGTGAAAGAGATTCGACGTGTGCAGCACGCCGCTCTCGAGCGCACCACGCGCCGCCTCGGCGATCCCCGCATCCGCGTAGCCAAGCGCGTTGACGCCAATGCCGCTGGTGAAGTCGAGGTAGCTGCGGCCGTCCGCGCCGAAGAGCCGCGTGCCCGCGCCGCGCACGATCTCGATGGGGAAGCGCTTGTACACCGGGAGCAGCGCCTCGCTCTTCTGCTGCACGGATGGCGTTTCCGCCATAACCACGGGAAGCGTCGTCATGCGAGCTGCGGAGCGGCGAGGAGCGTAGTGCCGAGCGTCGAGTCGAGCAGCGCGTCGAGCCCGCCAATGCGCACCGCCGGCACGCCACGCGCGAGCGCGTCGAGCGCCGCGCGCAGCTTCGTCGCCATCCCCTCCGTCGCGATCCCGCTCTCGATCGCGTGCGCCACCTCATCCACGTTCAACGAGCTCGCCGCCACACCGTCGATGATCACCCCCGGCACATCGGAGATGAGCAGCAGCTCCTCTGCTTCCATGCTCACGGCAATCGCGGCCGCAGCGTCATCGCCGTTGACGTTCAGCGCGCCACCATTCGTAGCGTCGCCATCGCGCGACACCGGCGAGATGACCGGAAGAAATCCGCCCGCGAGGAGCGTACACACGAGATTGGGGTCCACATCCGCTGGCGCACCCACGCGTCCGAGCGTCGCCGCGTCGAAAGTGCGCGCGACAATGAGCGAGCCATCCTCACCCGAAATGCCTACGGCCGGGATTCCCTTAGCACTGAGGGAACTCACGAGCTGCTTGTTCGATACGCCCGACAATGCCATTCTCAGCACTTCAATATCTCCCTCGGTAGTCACTCGGCGTCCCGCCACGAACTTCGGCGCGCCACCCAGCTGCGTCTGCAGCGTCGAGATCGTCTCGCCGCCGCCGTGCACCACGCAGAAGCTCCCCGGTGCGTGCGTCCACAGTTGCGCCAGTACCTCGGTCAGCCGCGCATCGCGCTGCACCCGCCCGCCAACCTTGATCACGCGCGCGAGCCTGGTCGTTGTCATACCGGCAGCCCCATCGTCTCCTCGAGCCCGAGCAGCAGATTCGCGTTCTGCAGCGCCTGTCCCGCCGCGCCCTTCATCAGATTGTCGATCGCCGCCACCACGATCACCGTCGGCGCCCGCACACCCTCCGCCATCGTCGCCGTGATCCGCACGACGTTCCGGTGCACCACGTCCTTGAGCGACGGAATCGTCGCACTCACCTCAATAAATGGCTCGCCAGCATAGTGCTCAGTCCACGGCGCCAGCACATCCACCAACGGCTCCGCCAGCGGCACGGTGATCGTCGCCAGAATTCCCCGCGCCACCGGCAGCAGGTGCGGCGTGAAGATCAGATCGGCGTCCGAGCCCAGCGACGTGAGCATCGCGCGCATCTCCGCGAGATGCCTGTGCGAATTGCCGATCGCGTACGGCCGAAAGTCATCCGCCACCTCCGCGAACATGAGCTCACGCTTCGGCGTCATCCCCGCGCCCGTCACGCCGCTCGCCGCATTGACGGTGATCGTCGCGCCGGGCGCGACCAGTCCGCGCTCGACCAACGGCAGCAGCGCGAGCAGCGTCACCGTCGGATAGCATCCGGGATTCGCGACGATCTCGGCGCCACGCACCATGGCGCGCGCGTGCTCCGTGAGTCCGTACGGCGCGTGCGCCATTGCGCTTGCGAAATCCTCGGCCCCACTCCCATAGCCATTTCCCGGCCTCAGATCCGCCGAGAGATCCACGACCTTCGCGCCGGCGTCGTGCGCCGCGCCCACCCACCGCGCCGACGCCCCGTGCGGCAGCGCGCTGAACACCAACTGCGCATCACCCAGCCGCGCGTCCTCCGCCGCGACGAACGTCACGTCCTCACCACCGAAGCGCGCGTGCGCCCCCTGCCGGTCGTTGGCAGTGGCGAAGGCCAGCCGCGCGCCGGGATGCCGCGCGACGAGCTCACACAGCTCGCGCCCGGCATACCCACTCGCTCCGAAAACTCCAATCGCAAATTTATGCACAACGAATGCATAAAGATTCCGGCCCACCCTGTCAATGGCCGCCACTCGCCCCGGCGCCGCTCGCGCGCTATTCTCTGCCCATGGCCAACAAACGTGAGCGGCAGGCGACGATCCGCTCGATCATCGATGCGCACCCGATCGAAGGGCAGGAGGAGCTCCGCAAGCAGCTCCGCCAGCGCGGCTGGGACGTCACCCAGTCCACGCTCTCCCGCGACCTCCGCGAGATGCGCGTCTCCCGCATCCCGGGCCCCGGCGGCGGCTCGCGCTACTCCATCACCTCGGACGACAGCGACGCCCGGCCGCCGCTGCAGGCGCTCCTCCCCCCGCTCTACACCGCGATCGACGGCGTCGGCGAGATGATCGTCCTCCACACCCTTCCCGGCGGCGCGCAGCCGATCGGCGTCGCGCTCGACGCCGAGGAGTGGCCGGAGGTGATGGGCACGATCGCCGGCGACGACACCGTTCTCATCATCTGTCGCTCCAACGCCGCCATGGAAAAGGTCATCAAACGCCTCAAGTCCGTGGCCGGCCCCACCCCGGTCTAGCCCCACTCCGCCCCGCCGCTTGACACGGGGGTCTCCGATCCACTAAATATGCAGTGGTTGCGCATATTTATTCCTGATCGCGGAGACGGCATGATTCGCAAAATCGCGCTCGCCTATTCGGGAGGCCTCGACACTTCCATCATCGTTCCCTGGCTGCGCGAGCGCTACGACGCGGAGATCATCTGTGTCGCGGCCGAGATCGGCCAGGGCGATGAACTCGAAGGGATTCGCGCGAAGGCGATCGCCTCCGGCGCCGACGAATGCTTCGTCGAGGACATGCGCGAGGAGTTCGTCTCGGAGTACCTGTGGCGGATGGTGCGTGCCGGCGCGGTCTACGAGCACAAGTACCTGCTGGGCAC
>PLMM01000005.1 GCA_003142495.1 Gemmatimonadota bacterium
CGCGTCTCTGCCGGGCATGATTGGTGAAGGACGCGCGGCAGAGATCGTAATGCCCCTTGGTGTAACTGGCAACACGTCTGCCTCTGGAGCAGAAGAGTCCTGGTTCGATCCCAGGAGGGGCAACTCAAACACCCGCATTGGCTTAGGCCAGTGCGGGTGTTGTGTTCCGGTAGCTACTGGGAGGGGAATCGAAAGCGCATCACGCGCGCCTGCTCACCGGTGATTCCTAAGTCAGATCGATCGGTCCTTCCAGCCCGATCGCATCAGCACCGGGCTGCCGCGAGCATCGCGGACTCCGTAGCGTGTTCCTCCTGGCCCCTGCGTCACGCTACAGGTGTAGCACTTCATCTAGCGTGTACCCGACCGCACCGACAGCTCCGCGGGGAAGAACCGCCGACGCGCCCACAGCGACACGTACACGAGGCCGATCAAGGCCGGCACCTCTATGAGCGGTCCCACCACCGCAGCAAGGGCCTCGCCCGAGCCGATACCGAACGTCGCAACGGCCACCGCGATCGCGAGCTCGAAGTTGTTGCCCGCCGCGGTGAACGAGAGGGATGCCGTCGCCTCATAGTTGAAACCAAGGCGGCGGGAGAGCCAAAAGGCGAGGCTGAACATCACCGCGAAGTAGACGAGCAGCGGCAGCGCGATCCGCAGAACATCGAGGGGAAGCTCGAGTATGCGGTGTCCTTGCATCGCGAACATCAGAACGATTGTGTAGAGGAGTCCGAGGAGCGCAGTGGGACCGAACCTCGGCATGAACGTGTGGTCGTACCACAGGGCCCCCTTCTTCGCGACCAACGCCTTCCGTGTGACGAATCCGGCGATGAGCGGCACGCCCAGGAAGATCGCGACACTCCTCGCGATCTGGGCCATCGAGATGTGCAGCGTGGTCGTGTCGGCGCCGAACCAGTGCGGCACGACGGTGAGGAACAGCCAACCCAGGACCGAATAGGTGAGGATCTGGAAAACCGAGTTGAGCGCAACCAGTACCGCGGCGAGCTCCCCGGAGCCGCAGGCCAGCGAGTTCCAGATCAGCACCATGGCGATGCAGCGCGCGAGGCCGATCAGCACGAGGCCATTGCGGTACGCCGGCATGTCAGGTAGAAAGACCCACGCGAGTCCGAGCATGATGAGCGGGCCGAGCACCCAGTTCAGGAGAAGCGATGTGCTCAGGAGCTTCGTGTCCCGAACGTGCGCCCCAATGGTCTCATAGCGGACCTTGGCGAGTACGGGATACATCATCCACAGCAGGCCGACAGCAATCGGAACTGACACACCAGCCATCTGGACGCGGTCGAGTGCCGCGCCCAAACCAGGATACACTTTCCCGAGCAGAATCCCGATGGCCATCGCCGCGAAGATCCAGAACGGCAGAAAACGATCGAGCGTCGACAGGCGCTGGAGGATTGGGGCGTCGGCATTCGGGAGCGACAGGGTCGCGGAATTCGAAGCGGTCACTTCCGCCGCGTGTGACAAGTGCGACTGGCAGTACCTGGCGAGTTGGTGACGTTCATCATCCAGCTTCTCCGTCGTTCTCGCTCGCCGCTGGCGCGAGCTTTCCGCCTCCGCCCAGGTAGTCTGCGAATTCGTCGGGGAGCTCGCTCTCGCGAATGGCCTTCATTGCTCGCTCAACATCGTACTCCACGCGAACGAACTCGACGCTCGAACCGCCGGTGCCGACATCCAGCAGGACATACCCGGCGCGCCAGTCTCCATCCTTCGGACGGCCGACACTTCCCGTGTTCACGAAATGAATTCCACCCACGGCACGATGCCACGGAAGATGCGTGTGGCCGAAGCAGATGACGTCGCCTTCCTTCGCCCCCGCGATTCCCGCCATCTGCAGGCAAAAGGAATCGGGACGATCTTCGGTCCAGTACAGCGTGTTGAGCGTGGGCGCACCATGCAGCAGGATTACAGACGGGCCGGAGAGGTGACCGCCGCGTGGACGAACGTCGAGACGGAACGGAAGCGTCGCAAGCGATCGCTTCGTGTCCGCCGACACGTGCGCTTTCGTCCACTCGAACGACAAGTGCGCGAGCTCGGCCTGATGCGGATCCTCGTACTTGCATCCGCAGTGCTTGTAGTCGAGGCCGACCGTCGAGTCGTAGTTGCCAGCTATGCCCACGATGTTCGCCGCTTGTATGCGGCTGACGACTTCGTTCGGCCACGGTGCGTAGCCCACTAAGTCGCCGAGGTGGTAAGTCGCATCGACATCGGATCTCGCTGCAATGCTCGCGAGCACGGCTTCGAGAGCAGGGAGGTTGGCGTGAATGTCAGAGATCAACGCGTATTTCATGGGCCGGGAATCAAGAGATTATTGGAGTCGCGGATTTGTCGTCGGAACCCGTCTCCCCGAAGGCAGCGTTGCGAGTGTTCGTCGCGCCATTTACGGCAGCTGGGTCTTCAATTGGCCAGTGAGCGAGCGCGGGAAAGCCCGGGAGTACGGGGCAGGTCTCTCTAGCTTCCTCGCACAGCGTGATCACCACATCCCAGCGGCTCGCCACCATCGTCTCACGGGAGCTCGTCGGATGATAGACGCGCAAGCTCAGCACGGATCTGCATCGCGCTCGGCGACCCTTCGCTCGGCCTTCGCCCGCTCACGATCAAGCGCTCCGATACCTCGGAAACAGGTTCGCACGCACGCGATGAGATTTCGGTGAATTGCGTCGCTTGGTTTCGCGAGCCGGTAATGCGCGTACTTCGATTCACGTGTCGCCTCGACGAGTCCCGCCCGCCGGAGATAGGCGAGGTGTCTCGAAATTGTCGGCTGCGAAACTCGCAGAATCTCGACGATGTCGCACACACACAACTCTCCTGCGGCCAGACAGCTCAGAATGCGGAGTCGCGTTGGATCGGCGAATCCCTTGAACAGCGTATCAAGCTCGATGACTGCGGATGGCGGGGCTATGCTGGACGTCAATTCTTCTCTCCGGGACTGCTCGTATGAGCGTACCCGAATATAAGAGCGCGGTCAGCGCCGTGGTATTGCTAGCGCCGCCATCGACCCCGTTGCCGGACCTGTGTGACAGAACCGTTACCCTCCTTACGAGCCCATTCGCTTGTCCTCACATATATGGTTATCCAAGTTATATTTGTCTAGCCGTATATGATAAGTCACAAAAAGAACCAGTGCTCGCCGGTAGTATCGGCCCACTCCTATCCGTGTGGCGGAAATGAATGTGGATGGCGGTAGCAAAGGTGTGTCGCGTGGTGCCAGACAGCCTGAGGATCAAGGCGAAGTCCGGGAGGGGTCCGCTCTTCGTGTCCTCTTTCTTTGCACCGGGAATTCGGCACGGAGCCAGATCGCGGAGGCGTTGCTCACTCGCAAGGCTCACGGCCGCTTCCTGGTCAAGAGCGCTGGCACCGAGCCCGCCGCAGCGGTGAATCCGGGAGCGCTCGAGGTGCTGAAAGACTACGGTATCGACTGGAATGGCTTTCCAAAGCACGTGGACTCGGTGCGCCGAGAAAATTGGGATCTCGTGATCACCGTTTGCGATCGCGCGAAGGAGTCGTGTTCCACGATGCCAGGGCAGCCGCTATTCGCGCACTGGGGAATACCGGATCCCGCTGCTGTTCCCGACGACGACGCACGGCGGCGTGCGTTCCGCGAGACCGTCCAATTCCTAAGCCGCCGTATCGATTTGTTGTTAGCCCTGCCTTTCGAGTCTCTCGAGCGCCGTGCGCTCGAACTTCGGCTCGATGCACTCTGAGACCATTGGCTCATTCACTCGATCGAACAGGAGAACTCGAAATGCACTGGCGCCGCGATGCAACGCCGACTCGAGAAGGTTGGATCTCCACGTGCTGATCACAGCCGCTCAACTCGTCATGTTCGCGGGAGCGTGTTCGGGTGATCAAGGCGGTAAGTCGTCGAGTGCTTTCTCAACGACTTCCGCCACCCCGGTGATCGGCAG
>PLMM01000023.1 GCA_003142495.1 Gemmatimonadota bacterium
CTTCGACGATTGCGCTTGTCAGCTTAGAGGCAGCTATTTCGAAATACTGACCAGGGGTGAGCCGTAGACGAGCGGAGCCAGCGCCACTCGTCCGAGTTCCACATCGCTTAGCATTGGAACCAACCGAGCTGCAATCGCGTCACTGATCGGATGCGCGCCTAGACGCTGATCGATGAAAATACCCCTCGCGCTCCTGATGTTTTCAACCGCCTCCACCGCCGCCAGGATGGCAAACCACGCCTCATCCGAAAGATCAGGTGCGACGGTGTCCCCATACTTCTGCCACGCTTCGGTTGAAAGCTCCCGTACATCCGCGCTCCACCAGTGTCTTTCTTCAATACAGATTCTCGCAGCGGACCTTGCGCGCATTAGCTCAGCATCAATTAGGCGGGCCGCTCGCTTCAACTCGATTGCATGATGGCGAACCTCAATCCTTCTGCCAGTCTTCTCACGCTTCACCGCTAGTAGATAGTTCGTGGCTGCGCCGATCGTCGCGCCAACGAACGTAGAGACGAGCGCGACAATCGCTACGATAGTGGCGGTATTCATCAATCGCTCCGCGCCACAAGATCGTGCGAGCGGCTCGCGAAATCCCTTCGTGCTGCCTTATATCGTGCGATCATCGCAAACCATCGATACTCGTTTAGAAGACTGGCCAAGCCGCTATTGACCAACAATCGAATCGAAATATCTGTTTCTCGATTCGATCATCGAACTCGACCTCGGGTCGCTGGTTAGTGACACGCTCCCTGAGCTCGACGAGCTCGGCGAAGTGACAGAGGCAGATAGTTCAGGTGAAGAATAGAACGGCGAGTGTCAGTTGACGGAAATCGCCGCTTCACGGAGGCGACGAATGGCGATTCGCCGATTTCGATTCGGGGTTTAGCCCACCCCGGAAGCAGCGTCTCATCCGCACTCGCCTCACAATCGCAGACACGCGCGCCTCAGGGGCGGGCGCAGGGCGTCGCCAGCGATGGCAGGCAGGTGCGTCCCGTCCCTCCGGCGCTGCCTCAGTACCGCCAGCTCACCGTGTCCGCCCCCACGGGGGCGGTCCGGATGATGTGCTGCGCCATGATCGGCATGAAGCGCTGATACACCGTCATCTCCCCAACTTCCAGCGAGTGCTGGGAGTCGCCGGTCCAGCAATGCTCGTAGCGGTCTCCGTACTCGATCGATCCGGCATAGTAGGGATCGGTGGTCGTGTCGAGAAAGTCCTGCATCAGATAGACCGCATTATTCAGGTGCCAGCTGTCCATCGTGCCGCTGTAGATGTGAATCTTTCCCACCAGCTTTGGCCCAAGGGTCTTCCAGTCGCGCTGCAGGATGTACCGAAGATCGTAGTGCTCCTTCCAGTATTCGGCGACCTCCTGATTGATGTGGCCGGTGAGCTTGTCGTACAAACGCGCCGGGTATCCATCGCTGCCCACAGGTCCGAACACCGCCTCCCAGATGTCCCACTGCTCGCTCGACCGGTCCTTTTGGCCCTGCACGTACTCCCAGTGGTTGTCGTCCTCCACCGTCGTCAGCAGGTGCCCGAGGTAGTCGCGTCCCGAGGGCTGTGGCGTTTGCTTCCACTGGTTGTTGAAGACGAACGCGCTCGTATCGTGGTAGATGTCGATCGTCTCGTACTGCCGGAAATCCACCGGATCGGGACAGAAGGTCCACGTGCCGTTGAAGTCGTCGGGATAGAAGATCTGTTCGCCCAACGATTCCCAGCCTCCGGTGGACCCGCCGAACTGCGTGCGCGCCCAGCCAGCTCCGATGCCGCGAAAGCGTTTCTCCACGTACGGGATGAGCTCGTGGACGATCGCATCGCCGTACGGGCCCACGTTGGCCGAGTTCACGGCGTACGAATCATCGTAAAACTGATTGGCGTGCTGGATCGATATCACCAGCATTCGCGGAAAGTGGGGACCCGTCCATTTCTTGAACAGATCGTACCCGTAGGCGGTGCGCGTGCTGTCGCGCGCGCTCATCCCGGGCGCCGGCGGCTGCGGACTGAAGTTGGGGAAGCCGCGCTCGGGAAAGTGACCCTGGTCCACCGCCAGCGGATAATGGGCCGTGGGGTGATCATCGAAGCCGGCCGGCAGCAGCACGAACGCACCGAGGTACATCGGCCGCCCCCAGAACTTCGACAGCAGGTCGCTCTTGATCCGCACGAACTTCACCCACTTGGTGTCCTTCGGTTCGGGGATGGGCGGGATCACCTTGTTCAGGCTGAGATCTACGGTCTGGCCGGCGGCCGGATCGAGATGCACTCGTTGCGGTGTGCTGTAGAAATTCCCCGGCTTGGAGTACCAGTGCTGCCCCTCTCCTTTCTCCGGCGGCAGCTCCACGGTGTGACCGTCCGCGCGATGATACGTCTCGTAGCGATTGAGTATCGCCTGCACCTCGTAGTTGCCAGCCGGTAGGTCGTTCACGCTCTTGAGCGGCCAGCCCAACACCGTCCCGTCGATCACCGCCGGCTTGCTCGGGGCCAGAGCATTCACATCCAGACCGAACCCCGGCTGTACGTCAGGCGAATAGACTTGGTATTGGAATCGCGGCTCGGCGCTCGTGTCCTTCGAAACGATCAGGATGATGTGTCCGGTCTGCGCGATGGTGGAGACCGACGACGGAAACGAGATGCGGAATTGCAACCCGGGTGCGGCGGCGTTCGATCGACGCGTCGCGGTCGTCTTCGCGGCCAGCGTTCCTCCATATCCGGGCGTCATCGGGATGACCAGCGCCGCCAGCGCGACGATCGCCGTCGCGCCGACACGAACCGCAACGCGGTGATGTGCCGCGAACCGCCCCGCATCCTGACTCACTACTACCCTCCCCGATTCGTTTGACCGCGATCAACGCTAGTCCCGCGCACAGAGGCCCGCAAGACGGGTTCGCGCTCGTCATGAGTCGGATACGATGAGCGGTCATTGGCGATGGATATTGAGCGTGTCAACGATGCGCGAGGGCGCTTGCACGCCCTCTGAACAGATCGTATCGTATCGCGCGTAGCGTTGTCGGCGGTTTCGTCACTCCGAACCAGATTGGAGGAGCAATGACAGCACGCCTGGTCCGATGGGTTGTGATCGCGGCACTCCTTGCACCCGCGACGCTCGTTGCGCAGCAACGACCAATCAGAGGAACGGTCACCAACGCCGNNACAACGGTCAGCCGGTGCCCGGAGCCGTGATCACCGTCCGCCAGGGCGGGCGCGGCGCGGCCCAGGCGGGCGATGATGGCCGCTTCACCATCCTCGTCGACCCCGTGCCCGTCACGCTGCTCGCGCGCGCTGTCGGGTACGCGCCCGCCGAGGTGCCGGTGGCCGTCGCCGACAGTACGGTGACGATCCGGCTCAAGAGCGACCCGCTGCTCCTCGACGCGGTGGTCGGCACCGGCCAGGCAACGGGCGTCGAACGCCGGCTCGCCACGACATCCACGTCGCTCGTCACCGGCGATCAGGTCAATACCGTTTCCGCCGCATCGGTAGACAAGGCGCTGCAAGGCAAGGTTGCCGGCGCCAACATCCAGACCAACTCCGGTGCGCCGGGCGGCGGCGCGCAGATCCAGATTCGCGGCATCAACACCATCCTCGGCGCATCCGATCCGCTGATCGTGGTCGACGGCGTCATCTACAGCAACGCGGCCGTCGCGTCTGGGCTCTACACCGTGACCGGAAGCGGCAGCGCCGCCGGCACGGGCCCTCAGCAGGACGACGCCGACAATCGACTCGCCGATCTCAATCCGGAGGACATTGCGTCGGTGGAGGTGCTCAAGAGCGCCGCCGCGTCATCGATCTACGGCTCCAAAGCTGCCAACGGCGTCATCATCATCACCACCAAGCGCGGGCTAAGCGGCAAGCCGAAGGCGACGATCTCCCAGCGTCTGGGATTTTCCAGTCTGCTGCGCGGACCCGGCGTGCGCGCCTTCGACACCACGTCGGCGTTCGACCTCTACAATTCGCCCGAAGACTCGGCCGTCATTCGCTCGCTCGAGGTCAACGGCCGCCTCCCGGTGTACGATCATCTCCAGGAGGCCGCCGGCAACAAGCCGTTGAACTACGAGACGGCGCTCGACGTGAGCGGCGGCAACGACAACACGCAATACTTCGTCTCCGGCGGCTGGTCGCACCAGGGCGGCATCATCAACAATACCGATGCCGGACGACAGAGCCTGCGCATGAATCTCGACCAGCGTCTCAACGAGAAGCTGAAGCTCAGTCTCAGCAACTCGTTCACGCGCACGACGACCAACCGCGGGACGACCAACAATGACAACAGCGGCGCCGGCATCACGTACGCGCTCGCCTACATCCCGGGCTTCGTGCCGCTCGTGCCCGTGAACGGCGTGTACCCACAACCCGCGTTCACGTACCAGAATGCGAATCCGCTCCAGACCATCGCGCTGGCCTCCAACGCCGAAACCGTCAACCGGTTTACCGGCGGCGCGACGCTCACCTATCAGGCGCTGCAAGGCGAGAAGAATGATCTCAAGCTGGTGGGCGCCGCGGGCGCGGACCTATTCAACCAGAAAAACATGGTCTACACGCCGCCGGATCTGTACTTCGAGGCCACACAGCAGTACCCCGGTCTGTCGACGCTCGGCAACGCCGACAGTCGCTATGTGAACTGGAACTTGAACGCAATCGATGTGTTCACGCCATCGGGTCCGTCGATGTCGTTCACGACCTCGGCCGGGTTGCAGTACGAGGACCGGCAGCTCGCGCAGGCGCGCGGCACCGCGATCGGCCTGCTCGAGGGACAATCGAACATCGATCAGGGGGCGATTTTCGGCCAGCCGTTCGAGCTCAACACGCGCGAGAAGACGTTCGCCATGTATGGCCAGGAGCAGCTGAAAGCGTTCGACGAACGGCTGCTGGCCGAAGTCGGCCTGCGCGCCGAACGCAGCAGCGTCTTTGGCAACACCAACCAGTACTTCATCTACCCGAAGCTTTCGGCGGCGTACCGGTTTCCGAACCTGTTAGGCGACGGCAGTGACTTCAAGGTGCGAGGAGCGTATGGCGAAACCGGCAACCAACCGTTGTTCGGCCAGAAGTTCACGACGCTCGTCGGCGGCGTGAACATTGGTGGGAACGTTGGCACCCAGGTGGGCAGCGTCGCCGGCGCGCCGAACATTGAGCCCGAGCGCGTGAAGGAATTCGAGACCGGCTTCGACGCCTCGCCGTTCCATGGCCGCGCGACGCTCGACTTCACCTGGTACGTGCGCCATACCACCAATCTCCTTCTCGCACGTACGCCGCCGTCATCCAGCGGCTACGGTGAGCTCATAACCAATGGCGGCGAGCTCCGGAACTCCGGCATCGAGATGACGTTAGGCGTGGCCGCCGTCCAACAGCGCGACTTCTCGTGGACCATCCATTCCACGTTCGCCCGCACGCGGTCGCTCGTCCAGCAGCTGCCTGGCACGGGCTTCAGCCCGCCCACCGCCGGGTTCGGCCTCGCTTTCGGCGAGTTCTTCGTACAGCAGGGACGGCCGATCGATCAGATCATCGGCCAGACGAGTATCAATCCGGACGGCTCGTTCAATGTGACGTACATGGGGCACGCGTCGCCGAACTTCGACTGGACGATCGGCAACGACTTCACGTACAAGCGGTTCTTCCTCACCTCGCTCTGGGACTGGCAATCGGGCGGCCTCGCGCAGAACCAGACGCTGACTCTCTACGACTGCAACCTGCTGGCGCCCGACAACGGCACGCCAGCCGGGTTGGCGCGGGCCAACAACTGCTTCGACGGCATCGCCACGCCGTACGTGCAATCGACGTCGTTCCTCAAATTGCGTGAGGTGAGCGTCGGCTACACGCTTTCCGACAAGCTCGCGCGGATGTTCTTCGGATCGAGCCAGGTGCGGGTCGAGGTCACCGGACGCAATCTGCTCATCTTCACCAACTACTGGGGCTACGATCCGGAGTCGAGCAACTACGGCCAGCAGGCGGTGACGCGGAACGTCGACCTCGGCCCGTATCCGCCATCGCGCACGTTCATGTTCACCATCACGGCGGGGTTCTGACCATGACTCGCATCGTGCACCGCGCCACGCCCGCTCTCGTGGTCGCCTTGGCGTTGGGCGCCGCCATCTCAGTTGGCGCGTGCGGCGGGTTCGACATCACCAACACCAACCAGCCCACGCAGACCGACCTGGAAAGCCATCCCACCCGATCGAAGCTCGCCGCCGCCGCCACGGGCATCTTTGCCGGCGCGCGCGGCGACATCACCGGCTTCATCTGGCAGGTGGGCTCCATGGGACGTGAAGGCATCAACCTGTCGGGCAACAACCAGCCCGACTACCAGGAGCCCTACTTCGGTCCGCTCTCTTCGACCCAGTTCGGCGGTTCGGAGTGGGCCGGCCGCTTCGCCAACATTCGCAGCATCAACGTGTACCTCGATGCCGCGCCCAAAGCGCCCGATCTCACGGCCGAGGAACTGGCCGCGTCACGGGGCTTCGGCAAGACCATGGAAGCGCTGGCGTTCATGTACGTCATCGAAACGCGGGCAAATCTGGGCGCGCCGGTCGACGTGGACCGGCCGCCCACTGCGCCACCGCCGCCGTTTGTCAGCGAGGATAGCGTCTATGGATTCATCGTCGGCCTGCTCGACGATGCTCAGACGAGCTTGCAGGCAGCCGGTGGAGCGTCGTTTCCGTTCCCCACGCCACCCGGCTTCTCCGGCTTCGACCAACCATCCACGTTACTGCTCTTCAACCGTGCGTTGAGGGCCAAGGCCGAGGTGTTGCGCGCCACCGCGGGATGCGGACAACCATGCTTTGCCGCCGCCCTCGCAACGCTGCCATCCACGTTTATCAGCATGGATGCGTCGGCGCTCGCTACCGGACCACAGTTTGATTTTTCTACTGCATCGGGCGACTTGTCGAACGCGCTCGCGGATCCGCTCGACGGCACCACGTTCTTCGCCGACACGTTCGTCATCGTGCACGCCCAACATCAGGCGGGCGGCGCGTTGGATGCACGCGTGCTCGCCAAGACCACGCGCGCCACACGCGTGCCTACCTGGTCGATCCCCGCCGTGCCGCTGCCGGGAGCGCTCAAGTACACGATCTATTTCTCCGGGGGGCAGCCCGATCCCAACGCGCCGGTCCCCATCATCCGCGATGAGGAGCTCATTCTGCTGCGCGCCGAAGCCGAGCTCGGCGCCGGCAATCAGGGCGGCGCGCTCACCGACATCAATTTCATCCGGACGAACTCCGGGAGACTGCCGGCGATCTCGTCGGGTACGTGGAACGGCATGTCGGTTGCCGATCGCATCGGCGAATTGCTGTACGAGCGGTGGTATTCGCTGATGTGGGAGCAGGGGACACGGTGGATCGACGCGCGGCGGTACAACCTGCTCAACACCATCGAGCTCGGCGTGCCCGGCGGCCAGGTACCGTCGCGGATGCCGGTGCCACAGGACGAGTGCAGCGCCCGCAACCTTCCGACGAACTGCAGTCCGCTAGGCACGTAGAGCGGGGGACAGCACAGACGCCACCTCGAGCGTCGGGCGCCATGAGCAACGCCTGAGGTGACGCCGTCCTTCGAGCTCTGGCTCACGCTCGGCGCGCTCACCGGCGTCCTGCTCGCCGGCATCATCCCCGCGGTGTACCTCTACGTTCACTTCGCCCTCATACTGCTCCTCTCGGCGCAGCAGATGTTCGCGCGGCGCGGCGATCGCGCGTCGCTCGCAATCGTCGACGCCACGCCCACCTGGGGAGACAGACTCCAGCTCCACGCCGCGTATCCCGACCGCGCGCTCGCACGCGACATCCCGTACCGCGTCGAGCGCGTCCCGCTGCTGACGTTCATCGTGCTGGGATTCGTGCTCGGCGCGCGCACCTAGCGCCTTCAACCTTCCCTTACGTCCCCGTCTCCCTTTCCACGCTCAAATACATCACATAATCCCCCGGCGTATCCCCCTTCAGCTCCAACGGCGTCGCCGTATCCCTGAACTCGATCTGCAGCATCGCCGCCCTCCTTCCATGCGGAAGCGCGATGTTTTCCAGTATCTCTCGCGTGAGCACCAGCACGA
>PLMM01000204.1 GCA_003142495.1 Gemmatimonadota bacterium
GGCTCGATCCTGCTCGTGCGCGAATCGGACAGCGTCGCGCGGTTGCGCCTCTTGCTCGTTGAGCCCAGCGCGCGCGGACTCGGCGTCGGCAAGAAGCTCGTGAGCGCGTGCCTGCAATTCGCTCGCGACGCCGGCTATCAAAGAGTTACGCTGTGGACGAATGCCGTGCTCCACGCAGCGCGAGCGATTTACGTTGCGCACGGCTTCCGACTCGTGCGCGAAGAAATGCACACGCACTTCGGAAGCGAGCAGCTTGGCCAGGACTGGGAGCTCGACCTCTAATCGATGCGCGCCACGGCCTGCGGCGTGCGCGCGACGCGCGTCAACCCTTCGCCAAAGGAGATCGCTGCCACGAACACGGCGATCGTCGACGGAATGAGCGCAACGGCGGACAGCGCAGCCGCTGCAACGAAAATTATCGCCGTCATCCACGCGCGACGTGCGAGTGCGAATACCGCGGCTGCGAGTGCGAGCACGATCCCCGCCGTGGCCCCGAGCCAGAGCGCGCAGAGCGCGAAAGCGATCGCCCCAAACGCGCCTCCAACGATGAGCGCCGGTAGCGGCTCCGCGCTGCTCAAGTGGCCTTCAGGCGTCGAGACCGGGTTCGTCATGAGTTGCTCCTTCCGTTACAGGTCGCCCTGCCCGCACCGCCCCGGCCCCGATCGCGCGCTTTCACTCGCCGTAAGATATTGCGAGTCGATACATTTATCGAATCCTATGAACCCCGGCATTGACGCCCTGCTCAATCGGGCCCGCAAGGTGCGCGATGATCTCGCGCTCCCCGGCGAGGCTGCACGCCTCGCGAGCGGCGCTGGTGCCTGACGCCACATCGTCCCCCGCTCCGTTGCAACGCGATGGAGTGGGGGGCGCGCCTACCGTCATCATCGTTGGAGCGGAGCCGCGCAAGCTCGTGACGATCGCGCGCTCCCTCCATCGTGCCGGTGCTCGCTGCATCGTCGCGATGCCGCGCGGCACTGCGCTCCGCATCTCTTCGCGCGCGATCGCGGCCACGGTCAAGCTGCACGGCGACGTGGCCGAGCAGGCGGCGATGCTCGATCGGCTCGCGCGGGCGGAGGGCGCGGGGTGGGTCGTGCCGACGAGTGATACGTCGCTCCAGATCGTGTGCGCCGCGTACGTCGAGCTCACGCGCTCCTGCGCGGTTGGCGCGCCGCCGCCGGACATCGTCCAGCGCGTGCTCGACACGGCGATCACGCTCGCGATCGCGGAGGGAGTCGGCGTGCCGGTGCCCGCATCGCTGGCGATCGCGCGCGCGCGCGATCTCAACGCGGCGCTCGCTCTCCTCCGCTTTCCCGTCATCGCGAAGCCCGCCGACAAGAGCCGCAAGACATCGCACAACTTCAAGACGCGCACCTTCGACAGCGCGGAGGAGCTGCGCTCGACCTTCGCGACGCAGTCGCGCTTCGGCGAGGGGCTCCTCTTCCAGTCGTATCACGGTGGTCAGGGCGTCGGTATCGAGCTGCTCATCTCGAAGAGCAAGCTGGTCACGGCCTTCCAGCATCGGCGCCTCTCGGAGAATCCGCCCTCGGGCGGCGTCGTTGTGGTCGCGATTTCGGAAGCGGTCGACGCGAAGCTCCTCGACTACTCGATGCGGCTGCTGCGCGCGCTCGAGTGGGAGGGCGTTGCGATGGTCGAGTTTCGCCATGACAGCGCGACGGGCGACACCGCGCTCATGGAGGTGACCGGCCGCTTCTGTGGATCGCTGCCGCTCAACACGGCCGCAGGGGTGGACTTTCCGCTGTACGCGTGGCAGCTCGCGCAAGGGATCACCCCTACCCCGCCGGCGTCGTATCCGGTGGGCCTTCGCGTGCGCTGGACGGCCGGCGCCCTCGAGCGCGCGGGACACGCGTTCTCCGAATTTCCGGAAGAACGCATCTCCTTCGGAGCGGCGCTCAAGCAGCTGCTCGCCGACTTCGCGCCCGGAACGAAGTCCGCGATGTGGTCGTGGAGCGACCCGCTCCCAGCGACGCAGGAAGTCGCGCACGTGCTCAAGCGGTGGTCGAAGGACGCGGTGAAGTTCGGCCTCCGCGCGATCATTCCGCGCTCGCTCCTAAACATCGTGAAGGATTCGCGCAATCTTCCCGCCGACCGCCGCGCCGCATACGTGAAACGCCGCCTCGCGCGCACGGTCGGTGCCTCGCGCGCGGTGTCGCTGCCGAGTCGCGCCGCGTCGGTGATCTTCGTGTGCCACGGGAACATCATGCGTAGCGCGGCCGCGGCGGGCTTTCTGCGCGAGGAGCTGCGCGCCGCCGGGATCGCGAACGTGAGGATCGGATCCGCGGGGACGCACGCGCACGACGGCCGCCCCGCGGACGCACGCGCGCAGGACGCCGCACGCCAGCTCGGGCTCTCCCTCCGCGAGCACGTCGCCACGCGCCTCACCAAGCAGCTCGTCGCCGAATACGATGTGATCTTCGCGATGGATGATCTCAACTACGTCAACATCCTCGCGACCTTTCCGGAGTCGCGGAGCAAGCTGATGCTCTTTGGCGGAATGCGCGCGTCGGGCTCGTATCGTGCACACGAGATCGCGGATCCGTACATGACGTCCGCTGGGCAAATCAACGCAACCATCGCGACGATCAAGCGCTACGTCGCCGCGCTCGCGCAGGCGCTCGCGGCGCAGCGCGGAGTGGGCGCGTAGTGCCCACCACCTTCGTCGCGCACCCCTCCGGCTCTCCGCTTCTCGATCGCACGTCACTCACCGACGCCGACGGGAGATCGCTCAGTTGATTCTCAGACGTATTCGGCAAAGAGATGCTGCAGGCGGCGGAACATCAGCGCGGAGCCGAGCACAGCAAAGATCGAGAACGCGGCGGTGTAGACGAGCTCCCACGGATTCCATGCGACGCGCTCGATGCCTTTCACGACCACGGTGAGCGGCACGAGCAGATTGTGCCCTTCGACGATCGAGAGGCGCAGCCCTTCGAGGATTCCGGTGAGCGGATTGAGCATCGCGATGTATGCGCCCTTCGGGCCGAGCATCGTCGGCTCGAAGAAGATCGGCGTGAAGAAGATGCCGAACATGAGCACGACCTGCACGATGTACTTCACATCTCTGAAAAAGAGATTGGCGCAGCTGAGGAAAAGTGAGACGCCAGTGGTGAAGAGAACTAGCAGCAGCAGCAGCAACGGCACCCAGATATCGCTCGGGTGCAGTCGCACGCCAAGAAACGGGAGGATGATGATGAGCGTGATGAGGCCGATCGATGTGTCGAAGGACTGCGCGCCGACGGAGGAGAGCGGGAGCACCTCGCGTGGGAAGTAGATCTTGGTCACGAGATTCGCGTTGCCCACGAGACTTGCGGTTGCGAAGCCGAGGACGCCGACGAAGAATGCCCAGCCGACGCCTTTGATCGCGATGTTCGCAATGTCACTCGGGTGCAGCGTGGCACCGGAGATCTGCGCCATCGCGTAGCGCACGATGAGCCCCGAGAGCACGATGAGGCACGGCATGAACACCGCCCACATGAAGCCCATCGCGGCCTGCTTGTAGCGAAGCTTGATGTCGCGGCGCGTGAGCTGCTCGAGCAGCTCGCGGTGCTGCCAGATCTCGATCGTCGCGCCCTTCAGATCAGCGAACATTCAGACTCGTGTGAGGGGTATGGTCAAACATACCGACCTGACGACCATACGCGGAGCCTTCAGCGCGGCTGGTGGCGCGAACGTCAGCACGAGCGAAAGTCGTCGTCGTCGACCTTCAGCGAAAAGAAGGATGGGCGCGTCGATTTGCTCGGCATGATCGAGAATGGCACCATCGCCTCCGCGCAGAGAGAGGATTGCAGCGACATCGACCGCGCATCAACTAGCGAGATGCCCCCGGGGTGACTCGAACACCCGGCCAACGGTTTAGGAAACCGCTGCTCTATCCACCTGAGCTACGGGGGCGACATCGTAATTCGGTACGTCGAAAGTTAGCGCCGTATCGTACCCCGCATCAATTCCGCGGGCGCCCCTACCGCACCCGATGCGTCATATACGTCGGCTGCTCCGCCGGCGCCTCGAACTCGCACGCACGATAAAACGCGATCGCCGCCGGATTGTCCGCGCACACCCACACCTCGCCGACGCCGTTCGTGCGCATCCACCCCTCCATGTGGTCGAGCAGCAATCGCCCCACGCGCTTCCGGCGCCACTCGCTTCGCACGCCGATCTCGTAGAGCAGCAGCTCCTGCTCATCGCTCGACCTGAGCGGCACCAGTAGACAATACAGAAAGCCTGCAACCTCATCCCCATCTCTCGCCACCCAGAACAGCACCGCCGGATCCGCGAGAAAACGCAGCGCTGCGGAGGGTGAGAGGGGTTCCAGCGGCTCGCCGCGACCATCGAGGTCGAAGGCGGGATCGTTGACGGCCAGATGCGCGAGGAGCGGCGCATCGTTGGGGCCCAGCAGTTTGATCGCTACACTCATGCGCGATAACTACGTAGCGGACCCACCCTTCGCCACCTCCTTATAGAGAGCAATGAACCTCTCCGCCGAGGCCACCGGCGCGTGCTGCGCGCGGATGCGCGCTCGCCCCGCCTCTATCGTTCGCTCGCGCAGCGCCCTGTCCGCGAGCAGTCGGTCGATCTGGCGCGCGAGATCCACGGCGTCACCGTCCAGCGCGATGAGCCCCGTCTGCTCATCGACCACCACCTCGGGAATTCCCCCCGCAGCCGTTCCCACCACCGCGCTCCCCGCCAGCAGCGCCTCCGCGAGCACGAGGCCGAGTCCCTCCGCCTGCCCGCGCGACACGAGCGCGGTCACCGTCGCCTCGCCGAATTCCGCTGGCAGCTCATGCTGCGAGATGAAGGGCGACCACGTCACCGCATCGCCCAGCGCGCGCTGCGCGGCGAGCGCGTGCAGCTTCGCCTCCTCAGGGCCTGCGCCGATGATCCTGAGCTGGCACTGCACGCCCTGATCCCGTAACAGAGCCACCGCATCGATCAGCACGTCGACTCCCTTCGACGCGATGAGATTCCCCGCGAAGAGCACGCGCGGCGGCGAAACCTTCGGCGCGCTCGCGCCGCTCGCGAAGCGCTCGATGTCGAGCGGCATCGGCGCCACGGTGATCTTGCTCGTCACCGCCGGCATCAGGCGCCGCAGATCGCTCGCGAGAAATTCCGACACCGTCGTGATCGCCGACGCGCGGCGCATCACCGGCGCGGCGAGCGCGCGCCAGTACGACTTCTCGAGCAGCCGCACATCTGTGCCGTGACAGGTCACGACGAACGGCAGCCCAAGCCGGCTCGCGATCCATCCGCCGGGCATCCACCAGTGCGCGTGGACCACGTGCGGGTTGAACTTCTCCGCCTCATTCGCCGCGACCCTCCACAGCGCACCGATGAACGGCGGGAGCATCAGCGGCGCGAGGAGCGTCGCCCGCATCGGCTCGCGCAGCGCGCCGGTGTAGCCGACGCGCTCGAGCGCATCCGGCCCGTATCTGGCGCGCACGACCTTCACGCCGTGCTGGATCTCGCGCATCCCCGCGCCCGGCGCATGCGGCGCCACCACGCGCACGGTGTGGCCGAGCGTCACCGTTTCGGCCGCGAGACGAGCGACGAAGGCACCTGCCCTGTCGCCATCCCATCGAGGATAGTTGTGCGTGATCGTCAGAATGCGCATGGCGGCGTACAGAAGGTAGCGCCAGCGCGGCGTGCGTTACAGGGCGCGATGCTTCGCGCGAAGTACCGCGCTCGCCCGTGCGCGCTCAGTAGCGCAGCAGCGAATGCACGCGCCGGTGCCGCATCACGGTGAGCCCCAACAAATCCGCCAGCGCGATCAGCACA
>PLMM01000398.1 GCA_003142495.1 Gemmatimonadota bacterium
GACGACGATCCGCTTCCGCCGCAGGCGAACGCGGTCGCTGAGAGCAGAAGGGCGACGACACGGGTGACACGTGCTCCGACAAACGAACTGCACATGGATCCTCCCTAATACGGGTCTAGCTGGAGGGTAGGGCGGTTCGCAGGACCACGCCCCTGATGCGCGGTGAATACACGCGTGTACGGGGTGAGCGGCGCAAAAGTGAAGTCGTCGGCGACTGTCTTTTTTGTCGTCGTGCGGGAGTCTCGGCCGGTCAGGCATCCGCTTGCATGACCAAGAGCCGCCACCTACTCTAGCCAGTGCGCGAGTTCCACCGCCGCGCGCGCTTCGTCCAATACCTTCCTTCACGAACCGTACCTTGTCACACCGCAACGCAGCCCCGCCGCCGCTCACCGCTCGGGAAATCCGTTGACTCCACGAACGATTCCCGAGAGCACCATCACGGCGCTACGGGAGTTGCTGGTGCGCATGGTTCGCGACGAGCCGCAAGCGAGCGCGGAGGGAGTCGTGCGCGCCGGCAAGGAAGTGCGCCGCGCCCTCCGCGAGCTCTGCGACGACGCGCGCATCAACCGCGTGCCCGTCGAGCAGCTCATGATCGCGATCAAGCAGGGATGGTCTTCGCTGCACNNGCACAGCGATCATCCCCGCACGCGCGCGGCCGGCCCCGACGAGCTGCTTACTCAGATCATCACGTTGTGTATCGATGAGTACTATGCAGGGCGCGAGCACACGTAAGCGCCCACTCTTTGATTAGCAAAATCTCACGAACGACTGTCACTCGCTGGGCGCTGTTGCGGCGGCGCGCTCCCCATCGTCTGCAATCCAGACGACGAGCCCTCAGCAGCCCTTGCTAAGTCGATTGTCAGATGCGCGCAAGAATTCGAGGATCGATGATGACATTTGGGCAGTTCGTCTCCACCGGTGCTCGCATCGGGGGGAATGCTCCACGCATCGACACATCCATCATCGCACGAAGCCCATGGCGCCTCGGCGCATCATGCGTCGCACTCTATTGCCTGCTTTGCACGAGTCGCGCGTCGGCGCAAGCGACGGACACGATTCCATCTTCCAGCGAGCTCAAACGACTGAGCGTCGAGCAGCTCATGGAGATCGAGGTGACCTCGGTCTCGAAGAAAACGGAAAAGCTTTCGCAAGCGGCGTCGGCGATCCAGGTCATTACGCGCGAGCAGATTCTCCGCTCCGGCGCAACGAGCATTCCCGAGGCGCTACGACTCGCTCCGAATCTTCAGGTCGCGAAGGTGGGGTCCCATCAGTGGGCAATCACGGCGCGCGGATTCAACAGCATGACCGCCAACAAGCTGCTGGTGCTCATCGACGGACGCAGCGTGTACACTCCATTGTTCTCCGGCGTGTTCTGGGACATCCAGAATGTGTTGCTCGAAGACATCGATCGGATCGAAGTCGTAAGCGGTCCCGGCGGCGCTGTCTGGGGCGCGAACGCGGTGAACGGTGTCATCAACATCATCACCCGAAGCGCGAAGGACACGCAAGGGGGCTACGCCGAGGCGGGCGGTGGCTCTTCCCCGAACGGCTTTGCAGTTGGCAGGTACGGCGGCGTGCTTGGCTCACGCGTCGCGTATCGTGCGTACGCACAAATCTTCGATCGCGACAACGAGGTCTACGCGAACGGGGATGACGCGAATGATTCCTGGCGGATGGGTCAGGGTGGAATTCGCATCGATGCGCAGCCATCCGTGAGCACGTCGCTCATGGTCAAGGCGGAAGCGTACGGCGGGAACGAGAACGTCCCAACCGGGGGCACCTCCACCGCGAGCGGCGGAAATGTCACCAGTCGCTGGACGCATGCGATCTCGTCGACATCGGACATGAGCCTGCAGTTCTACTATGATCGCGCGCACTTGGCGAACCCCGAGCCGGAGAGCCAATTCTCTCCAGCTGGAAGATTGACGGATGGTCTCGACACGTACGATCTGGATTTCGAGCACCGGCTTGCGCTCGGCACCCGCAATCACATGGTATGGGGCCTTGGCTACCGGTTCACGCACGATGTAGTCGGGAATTCGCGACCGCTCGCCTTCTTCCCCGCACGACTCGATCACAGTCTGGTCGATGGTTTCGTACAGGATGAGATCGCCGTACTGCGCAATGTCTACTTCACGCTTGGCACGAAGCTCGAGCACAACGATTATACGGGCTTCGAAGTCGAGCCCACTGCCAGGCTTCGATGGAGCTTTGCACCTTCGCAAACGGTGTGGGCCGCGGTCTCGCGCGCGGTTCGCACGCCCTCGCGTATCGATCGCGATCTCAAAGAACCTTCGGAGCTTCCGACGATTCTTGCCGGCAGCGCCGACTTCGAATCCGAGACGCTCATCGCGTATGAGATGGGATATCGCACCGAGTTGGGCTCGAGGGTATCGGCTTCCCTCTCCGCGTTTTACAACGACTATAGCGATCTGCGGAGCCTGAGCTTCACGCCTGGCACGATCATTCCACTCTTCTTTGCGAACAACCTCGAAGGTGAGACGCACGGGGTCGAGCTCAGCGCGACGTATCAGGCGACGAGCTGGTGGCGACTGACCGCGGGGCTGAATCTGCTCAAAGAGCGGCTCCACGTGAAGCCAGGCGAGATCGACATCAACAAGGCGCTGAACGAAACTGCGGATCCGGAGCGGCAGTTCTCGCTGCGTTCCTCCCTCGATCTTCCGCAGCACGTCGAGCTCGACGCGGGCTTTCGCTGGGTGGACACGCTCTACAACAACAACAGCGGCGTTGTCGGAACGGTGCCGAGTTATGCCGACATGGATGTGCGCCTCGGCTGGAATGCCACCACGCGGCTTGGCCTCTCCCTGGTTGGACAAAATCTGCTTCACGATCACCATCCGGAGTTCGGCATTCCCGGTCCAACACGTGAAGAGATCCTCCGCACCGTGTACGGGAAGGTCACGTGGCGATTCTGACGGCGAGCGTGCGATCAGGCCGTGCGCTTTTTGCCGCGCCCGTGCGCACACTCGCCGTCGTGGTGCTGTTGCTGCTCCCTGGTATGCGCGGAAGCGCGCAGGCAACGCCATCCAGGGAGTACCAGGTCAAAGCGGTCTTTCTCTTCAACTTCACGCAATTCGTGGATTGGCCACTTACTGCATTCTCCTCGGACAGCACTCCACTGGTGATCGGTGTGTTGGGCGATGATCCGTTCGGCTCCTACCTCGACGACATCGTGCGCGGCGAACAGGTGAACAGCCGGAAGCTGACGGTGCAGCGCTATCGGCGGACGGCGGATGTGAAGGTCTGTCAGGTTCTTTTCGTCAGCCGGTCCGAGGAGAAGAATTTTGGAAAGGCGCTCGCTGCGCTGAAGGGTGCCGACGTTCTCACTGTGAGTGATGCCGACGGTTTCGCCAGCCAGGGAGGAATGATTCAGCTCTCGACGGAGAACGGAAAGATTCGCCTCAAGATCAACGTGGATGCAGCGAAGGCATCGAGCCTGATCATCAGCTCGAAGCTGTTGCGATCCGCAAAGATCGTCGCCAGCAGAGACTGACGCATGCCATTTCGAAATACGCCCATCAAGCGGAAGTTGATGTGGATCATCATGCTCACCAGCGGTGCCGTCGTGCTGCTGACGTGTGGTGCGTTCTTCTCCTACGAGCTGCTGACCTACAAGGAGAGGGCATTCGAGGGTCTCGCGACACTGGGCGGGGTACTCGCATCCAACAGCACAGCCTCGCTTGCATTCGACAACGAGGCCGATGCGATGGAGGTTCTCTCCGCACTCAAGGGGCGACCGGAAATCGTCGGTGCGGTGCTCTACGACCGCGACGGCAAACTGTTCGCGAGATATCCGATGACGCTGTCGGCTGACGAGTTCCGTCCGTCACCGGAGGTCGATGGATTCCGGACCCACGGTTCGAATCTGGTTGCATACATGCCGGTCGTGCAGGGAGACAACACCAGGCTCGGCACGCTCTATCTGGAATCGAACAGGCAGGCGATCCACGATCGCCTGTGGCGATACGCAGGGCTCGCGGTGCTCGTGATGCTCGTGTCTCTCCTCGTCGCCTATCTGCTCTCGGCCGCACTGCAGGGACAGATCTCGCGTCCGATTCTGGCGGTGGCGGAGACAGCACGGGCGATCGCGATTCGTGGAGACTATTCCGTTCGCGCGACGAAGGTCGGCCAGGATGAGCTCGGGCTCCTCACGGATGCATTCAATCAGATGCTCGGCCAGATCGAGGAGCAGAACCGGGCCATTCGGGACAGTCACGAACGTCTGAATCTCGCGCTCAAGGCGTCCGGTGTGGGCACCTGGATCTGGGGCGCTCCCAACAAGCACATCAGCCTCGACGAATTCGCGAGTCCACTCTTCGGCTGTCCATCCGGCGTCTATGAAGCCGCGTACGACGTGTTCCTCGGGCTCGTGCATCGGGATGATCGCCAGCGCGTGGAGCGGGAGATGCGCAGCGTGAGCTCGGAAGACGGCAGCTTCGAGAGCAGCTTTCGCGTGGTGTGGCCCGATGGCACCGTTCGCGACCTTTCTGCGCGTGCCAAGGCGTATCCCGGTGTCGACGGCAAGCCCGAGCGAACGACGGGTGTGTTCTGGGACATCACCGAGCGGAAACGCGCCGAAGAACGACTGAGGCAGCTCATGGTCGAGCTCGAACGCAGCAACAAGGAGCTGGAGCTCTTTGCCTATGTCGCGTCGCACGACCTGCAGGAGCCACTGCGCATGGTGTCCAGCTACACCCAGCTTCTCGAGCGCCGCTACTCAGACAAGCTGGATGACGACGCGCGCGAATTCATCGGCTACGCCGTCGATGGCGCGAGCCGGATGCAGCGGCTCATCAATGATCTGCTCGAGTTCTCGCGCCTGAGCACGCGCGGGCGGCCGCTCGTGCCCATCGATATTGCCGAGGTGCTCGGGATTGTGCGAGCAAATCTCAGCGTCGCCATAGAAGATGCCCACGCCTTGGTGACGAATGATGACTCGCCGTGGGTAGTCGCCGATGCGGGTCAGATGGGGCAGCTGTTTCAAAACCTCATCGGAAACGCGATCAAGTTCCGCAATGGCGCGCGTCCGCACGTGCACGTGAGCGCGCTCGAGAGCGACGCGCACTGGCAGTTCTCAGTGCACGATAATGGAATCGGCATCGAGCCAGAATATTTCGAGCGGATCTTCGTGATCTTCCAGCGGCTGCACACCAAGGACAACTACCCGGGAACGGGCATCGGGCTCGCGCTCTGCAAGCGCATTGTGGAGCGTCACGGCGGAAAGATCTGGGTCGAGTCGAAGCCGCACGAAGGCTCGACGTTCTACTTCACCATCCCCAAACGCGAGCGTATCGAAACGTCATGACGAATGCGTACGAAGGTCGCCCCGTGGAGATCTTGCTCGTCGAAGACAACGCGGGCGATGTGCGTCTGGCGCGCGAGGGGCTGCGCGAGTGCAAGCTGCTCAACAACCTGAGCGTTGCCGACGATGGTGTGAAGGCGATGGCGTTCCTGCGTCGCGAGGGCGAGCATGCACACGCGCCCCGTCCCGACCTCATCATGCTCGACCTCAACCTGCCGCGAAAGGATGGTCGCGAAGTCCTGAAGGAGATCAAGGAGGATGAGAAGCTGAAGCAGATCCCGGTGGTCATTCTTACCACCTCGAAGGCGGAGGAGGACATCGTGAAGTCGTACTCCCTCCATGCGAACTGCTACGTCACGAAGCCGCTGGCGATAGAGCAGTTTATCGAGGTGGTACAGGCGATCGAGACCTTCTGGTTCACGATCGTCAAGCTCCCGCCGAGGTAATGACGTGAGCGCGACGATGCTGCGAATCGGACTCGTGGAAGACAATCCTGGCGATGCGCGTCTCATTCAGGAGATGCTTCGCGAGCCACCAGTCACGGAGTTCCGGCTCACGCTCTCTACCCGCATGGACGAATTGCTCGAGAGTCTCGAGCGCGAGCCGATCGAGCTGCTCCTGCTCGACCTCGGTCTCCCGGACAGTCAGGGGATGGACACGTTCCATCGGATCAATGATCGAGCGCCCGGACTCCCCATCGTGATTTTCAGCGGCGCCGATGATGAGCAGCTCGCGTCGGAGGCTGTGTCGTGCGGCGCCCAGGATTATCTGGTGAAGGGGCGCATCAACAGCTTCCTGCTCAAGCGCGCGATTCGCTATGCGATGGAGCGCAAGCACGCCGAGGAAGAGGTCAGAACGCTGAATCGGGAGCTGGAGAATCGGGTGGCGGAGCGAACGGCCCAGCTGCTTGCCGCGAACAAGGATCTCGAGTCGTTCTCGTATTCCGTGTCGCACGATTTGCGGGCACCACTCAGGCACATCGAGGGTTACGTCGAAATGCTGCGGCGCGCGACGCACGGTACGCTGCCCGAAAAGGCCGAGCATTATCTGGAGACAATCAGCACGGCAAGCGTGGAAATGGGACAGCTGATCGACGGCCTGCTCGCTTTCTCACGCATGGGCGCCGAGCCCATGAGCGAAATCCGGGTCGACCTCGGCGCGCTACTCGCCGAAGTCGTTCGCAGGCTGCAGATCGCAACGCCCAACAGGCACATCACGTGGAAGATCGCACCGTTGCCGACGATCGCTGGCGATCCCTCGATGCTCCGTCAGGTACTGACAAATCTCGTTGGCAACGCCGTCAAGTATTCAAAGGATCGCGCGCACTCCGTAATCGAGGTCGGTATCGCCGGTGATGAGAAGGGACGCTCGGTGTTCTTCGTGCGGGACAACGGTGCCGGATTCGACATGCGTCAGTATCAGAAGCTGTTCGGCGTGTTTCAGCGGCTGCATCGAGCAGAGGATTTCGAAGGTACTGGTATTGGACTCGCAACCGTTCGCCGGATNNGCGGCACGGTGGTCGTACGTGGGCGGAGGGCGTAGTGGATGGCGGGGCGACCTTCTATTTCACACTGCAGCCGGTGCCCGACGCGTGAACCAAGCATCGAAGAGGCAATAATGCATTCTCGCGAGAGCTACAAAAATGACGAGACCATCCTGCGCCCGCCGGAAGTCGCGGTAAGCGATGCAGCCGCCATCATGGGGCCCGTGCGCTTGCTGCATTTGGAGGACAATCCGAGGGATGCCGAACTGATTCACGACAGACTCGAGGTTGCGGGGCTGGCGGGCGACATCACGCAGGTGAGCAATCGCATCGGCTTCGAGACCGCCCTCGAGAACGGTTCCTATCAGATCATCCTCTGCGACTTCAACCTCCCCGATTATGACGGGATTTCGGCGCTGAGCATCGCAAGGATCAAGCAGCCTGACGTGCCGGTGATCGTCATCTCCGGATCGCTGGGGGAGGAGGAGGCCGTGAAGTGCCTGCATCTCGGGGCGACCGACTACCTGCTGAAGCAGCGCCTCGAACGACTGCCGAACGCCGTGCGTCGCGCGATCATTGCGGCGGATGAGCAGCACAAGCGACGGCAGGCGGAATCCGAGCTGCGCGCGAGCGAGGAGCGGTTCCGGCTGCTCGCGCAGCACAGTCGAGATGGGTTTTGGTTCGTTGGGCTCAAGCCAGAGCGCGTGCTCTATATCAGCCCGGCAGTCGAAGAGATCTGGGGGCGACCGGCCGAGGACTTCTATCGAGACGCCAACGTGTGGTGGAACGGCATCGATCCCGCAGATCTGGAGCGCGTGCGCGCCGCCTGGGAGGCGTGTGCCGACGGCCGCTCCCCGCGCTTCGAAGAGGAATTCCGCGTCATAAAGCCGAATGGATCCGTTCGACTCGTCGTGAACGCGGGCAACACGGTACTCGACGATACGAGCGGCAGTGCGCACATGAGTGGACTCGTGCGCGACATCACCGAGCGCACGCAGCTGGAGCTCGAGCTGCGACAGGCGCAGAAGATGGAAGGCATCGGGCAACTAGCCGGTGGCATCGCGCACGACTTCAACAATCTACTGACCGTCATTCAGGGGAGCAGCGATCTTGCGCTGGACGGGCTCGATCCTTCGTCGTCGACGCATGCCGACATCTGCGAGATCAAGCGCGCGGCAATGTCCGCGGCGGCGCTCACGAAACAGCTGCTCGCATTCGGCCGCCGTCAGGTGCTGCAGCCGCGCCCGATCGAGCTGCGCGAGGTGACGCTCGGCGTCGAGACCATGTTGAGCCGCCTCATCGGCGACAACATCGAGCTCGTGCTCGAGCTCAGCGACAACGGTGGGTGCGTGCTCGCCGATCCCGGGCAGATCGAGCAGGTGATCATCAATCTCATCGTCAATGCCCGCGATGCGATGCCGGATGGCGGACGCATCACGCTTTCCACCGCGACCGTCGCGCATCACCCCAAGAGCTCCGACTTGGTTGCTGGCGTGGCGCATGGAATCTGCGAGCGGCTCACGATCTCGGATTCCGGCACGGGAATGGACAAGGCGACGCTGGATCGCATCTTCGAGCCGTTCTTCACGACGAAGCCGGTCGGGCGTGGTACAGGACTGGGATTGTCGACCGTACACGGCATCGTAAAGCAGTCGGGGGGCGAGCTGCACGTCTCCACCGCGCCCGGGCAGGGAACAACCTTTACCATCTACTTTCCGCAGGTCTCGACTTGCGGCGCACCCGAGCCCGCGCGGCTTCCGCTGCGCAACGCGACCGGCACGGAGACGATCCTGGTCGTGGAGGATCAACCGGCGCTGCGCGAGCTCGTTCGGAGAATTCTACAGCAGAAAGGATATTGGGTGCTCGAGGCGCCCGACGGGGAAGAGGCCGTGCGCGTGGCCGAGTCGACGGCGCGCCCCATTCAGCTCGTCATCACGGACGTCGTCATGCCAGGGATGAATGCGCGAGCGATGGCCGAGCGTATCCGTAAAATCTGGCCGACGGTACGCGTGCTCTTCATGTCCGGCTACCATAATGACGATGTCATGCTGCAGAGCCTTGCCAACGCCAAGGTCGATTTTCTGCAGAAGCCGTTTCTGCCGCACGATCTCGCGGAGAAGGTGCGCGCGGTGCTCGAGCGCGCGTAACACGCGCCGCTACTCGGTCACAGTCGCAGGCGTGCGCGCGGGTGAGCTCGCGCTGGCCAGCACGGATTCGCGGGCGCGTCCCATCTCACGATAGGTGTAGTGCACCGGCGGCGGATTGCCGTCGAGCATCGCATCGATGATCGCGCGATCGGACGTTAGCGTGCACACGGGGTCGGCGCGCGTCGCGTCGCCGGTGAGCGCGAAGGCCTGACAGCGGCAGCCGCCGAAATCGACGTGCTTGCGCGGGCAGCTGCGACAGGGCTCCTGCATCCAGTCGTCGCCGCGGAACGCCTTGAAGGCGCTCGACTCTTCCCAGATCTCGCGCACGCTGTGCTCGCGCACGGTGTCGAAGTGGAGCGTCGTGATCTGCGACGCCGCGTGACAGGGCATCACGCGGCCGTCCGGCGCAACGACGAGATAGAAATTTCCCCACCCGCCCTGACATGGCTTCGGGAATTCGCTGTAGTAGTCGGGAAGGACGTAGATGATCTGCATCTTCCCGCGGTACTTCTCCACCGCGCAATCGACGATCGCCTCCGAACGCGCGATCTGATCGCGCGTCGGCATCAGTGACTCGCGGTTGAGCACGGCCCAGCCGTAGTACTGCGTGTTCGCGAGCTCGATGCGATCCGCGCCGAGCGCGCCGGCCATGTCGATGATCTCGGCGAGGTGGTCGAGGTTGGAGCGATGGAGCACGACGTTCACGCTGAAGGCGAAGTCGAGCTCCTTGATCCATTCCGCGGCCTGATGCTTCGCGTCCCAGCTGCGCGTGCCCGCGATCTTCTCGGCGATCTCCTTTTCGGAATCCTGAAAGGAGATCTGCACGTGCTCGAGCCCCGCGTCCTTCAGGCGAACGGCGCGCTCGCGCGTGAGCCCAACGGCGGAGGTGACGAGCGTCTGATAGAAGCCGACCGTGTGCGCGTGGGCGACGAGCTCCTCGAGATCGCGGCGGATGAGTGGCTCACCGCCGGAGAGGCCGAGCTGCAGCGCGCCGAGCTCGCGTGCCTGCGTGAAGACGCGCTTCCAATCGTCGGTCGAGAGCTCGGACTGCGCGCGCGCGAGATCGATCGGGTTGGAGCAGTAGGGGCAGTGCAGCGGACAGCGGTGCGTGAGCTCCGCGAGCAAAGTCGTGGGTCTACGATCCATCGCGCACCGTCATCCGTGGAAAAGAGAGGGGACCCGCCGAAGCGGGCCCCCTTTGCTTCGCTGTGCGCTTACTTAGCGGCGGGCGACGTAGGCGGTCACTTCCATCGTGACTTCCACCA
>PLMM01000373.1 GCA_003142495.1 Gemmatimonadota bacterium
CACGAGACGGGGCATATGTGGTTCCCGATGCAGGTGGGCTCGAGCGAGACGCGTTTCCCGTGGATGGATGAGGGTTTCACGCAGTTCGACGCCGCGCAGGGGATGCGCCAACTCTACGGCGAGCCGCGCAAGGGCGGACGGATCGCGGATCAGGAGTCGGGGCAGCGCGCGCTCTACATCAGGCGCGCGCTCGCGGGGGAGGATCAGATCCTGATGACGCCTGGCGATCTCTTCCCTTCCGATCTCTACAATGTGATGTACTACGACAAGACCGCGCAGATCCTCTCCGCCCTCCGCGGGATCCTGGGCGAGGAGACCTTTCACCGCGCGTACCGCGAGTACGGCCGTCGGTGGATCGGACGCCATCCCTATCCGCTCGACTTTTTCAATACGATCGAAGACGTATCGAAGCAGGATCTCAGCTGGTTCTGGAGCTCGTGGTTCTACGAGGCGTGGCCGCTCGATCAGGCGATCGCGAGCGTGAAGAACAACGGCACCTCGGTCGACATCACCATCGAGGATCGCGGCCTCGCGCCGATGCCCGTCGAGCTCGCGGTGACGCGCGCCGACGGCAAGGTCGAGCGCGTGCACGTGCCGGCGACGGTGTGGCTGCAAGGCGCGCGCACGTACGTCGCGCGAGTGGCGCGAGGCGCGCAGGTGATGAGAGTAGAGATCGATCCCGATGGATGGTTCCCGGACATCGATCGCTCGAATCAGAGCTGGACGACGCCACGAGGCATGCGCGCGCACGACTAGCACGAGTGGCACGCGCTCCGCTGCGCAGGGCGCCGCCATCCAGTACCTTCTCTGAGCCGCCGGTTCCGCGCTTTGTCGCGGGCCGGGCCCTCTCGATCTTCCGGAGTACAGTCATGCGACTCGTTCTTGCAAGCGCGCTCGCCATTCTCCTCACGTGCTCTGCGGCCGCGCAGAGCAAGGCGACGAAAAAGGCTGGCGCGGAGCCGAAGTCGAAGATCGCGTCGACGCTCCGCCCCGACTCCTCCACGCACTCATCTTCCGACCCATTCCTGCGCGCACTCCAGTGGCGCCTCGTCGGCCCATTTCGCGGCGGACGCGCCGTCGCAGTGACCGGCGATCCCGTCGAGAAGCGCACGTTTTATTTTGGCGCGGTGGATGGCGGCGTGTGGAAGACGACCAATGCCGGCGTCACCTGGCAGAACATCTCGGACGACAAATCCGGCATAGCCTCGGTCGGCGCGATCGCGATCGCTCCGTCCGATCGAAACGTGATCTACGTCGGCACGGGCGAGACCGATTTTCGCGAAGATCTGACCGTCGGCGACGGCATGTATCGCTCGACGGACGGCGGCCAGAGCTGGAAGCACATCGGCCTCGAGAAGACCGAGCAGATCGCTGCGATCCGGGTGGACCCGAAGGATCCCGACGATGTATTCGTCGCCGCGTACGGTCACGCGTTCGGCCCAAATTCGGATCGCGGCGTGTATCGCTCGCGCGACGGCGGCACCACGTGGAAGCGTGTGTTGTTCGTCGATGACAGCACGGGCGCGATCGACCTCGCGATGGATCCCACCAATCCGCGCATTCTGTACGCGTCAATGTGGCGCTTCCAGCGCTTTCCGTGGGGCTTCAGTGCGGGTGGCGGCAAGAGCGGATTGTGGAAGAGCACCGACGGCGGTGACACGTGGACCGAGCTCACTGACAATCCCGGGATGCCGGACGTGCCCATCGGCCGTATCGGCGTCTCCGTTTCGGCATCGATGCCGAGCCGAATCTACGCATACGTCGAGACATCGCCCGACGATTCGCTTGGCGGCATCTATCGCTCGGAGAACTCGGGAGCGAGCTGGAAGCGCATGAACAGCGACCAGGACTTCATGGTGCGTCCGTGGTACTACGGACTGATCTCGGCGGACCCGAAGGATCCGAACGTCGTCTGGGTCATGAATCTGAGCACGTACAAATCCATTGACGGTGGACACAGCTTCCAGCGGATGCGCGTGCCTCACGGCGATGATCACGAGCTCTGGATCGATCCCGAAGATCCGAATCGAATGATCGAGGGCAACGATGGCGGCGCGACGCTCTCTCTCGATGGCGGGGAGAACTGGTCGTCACAGGACAACCAGCCCACTGCGCAGTTCTACCACGTGCTCGCTGACAATCAATTTCCGTATCGGCTATACGGCGCGCAGCAGGACAATTCGTCCGTTCGCATCAAGAGCCGCTCCGACGAAGGCGTGATCTCGCGGCAGGATTGGGACGCGCTGCCGTTTGGCGAGTCAGGGTATCTCGCGGTCGACCCCAGGAATCCCGAGATCTCGTACGGCGCTGGCTATTGGGGGCAGATCCTTCGTCTCGACGACAAGTCGAACGAGCAGCGCGACATCAGCATCGCCTTGCCGAACTACGACGGCTACGCCGCGAAGGACGTCCCGCTTCGCTTCCAGTGGACGTTCCCGCTGCTCTTCTCGCCAAACGCGCCGTCGACGATGTACGCGACGGGGCAACGCGCATTTCGAACGACCGATGCAGGCGGAAGCTGGTCGGCCATCTCCCCCGATCTCACACTCCACGATCCCGCCACGCTTGGGCACGTCGGAGGCCCGATCACGCGCGACGAGACGGGCACCGAGATCTACGCCACGATCTTCGCCTTCGCGGAGTCGCCGGTGAAAGCCGGCGTGCTCTGGGCAGGCTCCGATGATGGCCTCGTGCATCTCTCCGTCGACAACGGCGCGTCGTGGCAGGATGTGACGCCGCACTTTCCCGGCAAGTTCACGCGCGTGAGCATCATCGATCCTGGTCATCACGACGCCGGCACCGCCTACCTCGCTGCCAATCGCTATCAGCAGGACGATTTTCATCCGTATCTCTATCGCACCGCCGACTACGGAAAGACGTGGGTGCGCATCGACACCGGCATCCCCGAGCTCGCGTACACGCGTGCGATTCGCGAGGACCCGGTCGCTCGTGGCCTCCTGTACGCCGGCACGGAGAGCGGCGTCTACGTCTCCTTCGATGACGGCGCACACTGGCAGTCGCTGCAGCTCAATCTTCCCCGCAGCTCCGCGCGCGACCTCATCGTGCACGACAACGATCTGATCGTCGCGACGCACGGCCGGTCGTTTTGGGTGATGGACCATGTGTCGGTATTGCGCCAGCTCACAGAGCCGGTGCGACGCGAGGCCGTGCATCTGTTCGTCCCGGATACCGCGATTCGCTGGGACGCCGGTGCCGGTCGCCGCACGCCGAACGCCGGACAGAATCCGCGTGGCGGCGTGGCGGTTGATTATCTCCTTCGCGAAAAGCCGGCCGGACCCGCGACGCTCGCGTTCCTCGACGCATCCGGAAAGGTCATTCGCACGTTCTCGTCGACCGCGACTGCGTCAGACAGCAGCGCAAGCGACTCCGTCGCGCAAGACTCCATTGCAAAGGCGCACCGCGACACCACTGCGGCATTCGGGCGCAAGAAAAAGATCGAAGGAGTCGACAGCTCGTCGTACGCGCCGAGTGACTCGCTGGTGCCGGTACGGATGGGGACGAACCGCTTCGTGTGGAATCTTCGCTACCACGACGTGAAGCGCATCAGCGGCATCATCGTCGACTACGGGACCGTTGCCGGCATGCAGGTGCCGCCCGGCACCTACACCGCGCGCCTTACCGTGGGCGGCAAATCGTCGTCACAGCCGTTCACCGTCGTGAACGACCCACGCACGACCGTCACGCCACAAGCCCAGCGGGCACAGCTCGCGGCATGGACCGAGCTGCGCGATCACATCGACTCGACGGTCGACGCCGCCGCGGACATCGCGACGATGCAGGGGCAGGTCGATGCACGCATCAAGCAAGTAAAGGATCAGCCGTACGCCGCACGCGTGCGAATTGCGGGCAAGTCGCTGCACACGAAGCTGGAGGAGATCCGCGAGGCACTGATCGAGGTCCACTCGCACGCGGACGAGATCACGCTGCACTATCCGATCAAGCTGTACAACATGATGCTCACGGTGAACGGTCAGCTATTAACGGGCGACTCCGCGCCGACGCAGTCGCAGCTCGAGTCGCTGAAGGATCTCTCGGGGAAGGTCGAAGCGCAGCTACAGAAGCTGCGTGCGCTCGAGAACGACGACGTGGGCGCGTTCAACCAATTGATGAAGGAGCTCGACGTTCCAGCGGTGACGGTGAAGGCGCCGAAGGTCGTGATGTAGCTGACTGGCGCGGGGACGCGCATGCTGATAGCCTGACGATTGCGATGGCGATTGACCCACTGCCTGCGCGATCGACTCTCACGGGTGGAGCGGCTATGAGCAACAAGGAAGAACCCGCGCACGATTCGGTGGCGCGCGATCAGGCGCGCACCGTCCCGACAATTCGTGAGCTCACGGCCGATCAGTCACGCGCGCTGCTCGCTCGAAATCATGTCGGGCGCATCGCGTTCGCGATCGACGATCGAGTCGACATTCGTCCCATACACTACGTGTCCGACGACAACTGGCTGTACGGCCGGACGAATCACGGGAGCAAGTTTGCGACACTGGCGCGACACGCGTGGTGCGCATTCGAGGTCGACGAGGTGCGTGGCGTGTTCGATTGGGACAGCGTGGTGGTGAAGGGCCACATGGAGCTACTGGATCCGGAGTTGGGGTCCCCGGATTCGTACGCGCGAGGTCTCGAGCTCATGCGCTCGCTCGTGGCGACAACGTTCACCGAAGCCGACCCGGCTCCTCAACGCTCAATCCTGTTTCGGCTGCACGTGAGCGAGTTGACGGGTCGCACTGCCCGCCCGGGACCGTAGTGTGCGGCAGCGAAGGGGCGCACCCATACGAGAGTGCGCCCCCGCGCTTAGAACGCCACCCAGGCGAACAGGAACAGCGTGTTGTTGTCCGTCGCGTTTCTCCCCGCGCCGTCATAGGAGTTCGAGGCGCCGTTGAACTTGCCGTACACGGTGTACTGCAGCCCCAGGCGAGTATTCTGCCACGCGTTGAAGTCGAACTCTCCGATCCCGCCGTAGGACTGCGGGCTGCCGGTCGCACTTCCAGTGATCGGGTCGCTCGGATAGAGCAAGAGATCGCTGGTACCCGTGGTGTTGAAGTAGCCCAGCGTGAAGTTGGCACGCGTCGACGGCATGTATGAGGCGTTCGCCCGAAATACCTTGAGCGTGTTGTGCAGATTCGAGGCGCCGGGCTCATCGCCAATCACGAGCGCATTGAGCGTTTGCGATTCATGGATGAATGTCGAGCGAACGATGACCACGCCCTGGTTCACAGGTTGTTCGATTTGAAGGTCCGCCGCAGCGTCCGAGTATTGGTCCGTGGGCCCGGAGATGCCGGTTGGGTAGAGCCTCGCACTCAGACCGTAGGTGCCGAGCATGAAGTAGGTCGGCCCGAATTTGTGCTGCAGCGCCACACGCCAATACGGAATCACATTGTGCGCGACGTTGCCCCCGCTCCCATCGAGCGGCGAGGAGACGCCCTGCTGGGCCGATCGATACGCTGTGACCTCCGCGTACACCAGCTGGTGCCACAACCCGTAACCGCCCAATCCGACTACCTGCTGCCCAAGCGCTCCCTCGACCATCGTCGACGCCGTCGGAGTCGGGGCGGCGCTACTCGTCATGAAAGGAAAGCTCCACGCGGGTACGGTGTTCCATACATCCTGCATCGTGGGATTGTTGTTCAGCGTCACACCGAACAGCAGCTCCTGCGAAAAGAGATGCGTGCGGTCCGCAAATCGAAACTCCGTATTGTCGAGGCCAATGGAGCCGTCGGGCGCCGCATAGGTGAGCTGCACGAATGCGCCGAGCCTTGGGGTGATCTCGCCGGCGAGAAAGACGCTCAGCTGATCGGGAAAGACGGCGGCGTTGTTCTGCGTTCCTGGCAGCGCGGTCGTTAGATGCGTCAACGACGCCACCGCCATCGCCGAAATTGGCGGAAACGGTGCGAGCTTCAACGACGATCGACTGGTATCTCCCGCGTCGATCGTCGTGAGCCCCGTGAGCGTGTACCCATTGAGCTTGAACAGTCGCCCGAACGGCGTCAGCTGCGGAAATCCGTAGTGGCACGCACTGCAGGCGAGTTTTGTCTGCCGCGAAAATCCGGGAATGCGACGCGACCGCATGGCGCGAAGCTCCGCGCTCGCCGGAAGCGCGACATGGCGCGCGTCGAGATACGGCAGCAGCGCGTCTCGTATCGGCGGCGGGGGCGCAGGCACCTCCCCTGTTTCGGCGCGCGCAGCCAGTGATGACAGGCTTACCGCGATCGCCACGACCGCAAGGATGGCCACTCGAGAACTGGTCGAACCGACAATCCGAGCCCTTCGCACTGCCTGCCGCCGCGAACAAAATATCGTCATCGGGTTCTCTCGGATTCGGAAGGGACGTCTACTTCGTGGATGGCCCAATCGTCAGCGTCCCGTGCATTCCGATGGTATCGTGCGGATCGCATGTGAACGCATACGTTCCGTCGACGAAGCGGGAATCGATCACGAGATCGTACGTCTTGCCGGTGCCGATGATGTACGGCCCAATGGCCGCATCACCGAGCTTCGCGCCCTTGGGCGTCTTCAAGAAGTGGACATTGTGCGGAGCGGCGCTTGCTTGGACGAAGCGCACGGTGTCGCCGCGCTGCGCAACGATGGCCGCCGGCTCGAACGCGAACTGCGCGTTCGGCTTGTCTACCATCTTCACGAGCACGAGATGGGATCCGGCTTGGGCGCGCGCTCGGGCCGTTGGCACGAGCAGCGACAGAGTGGCGATGACGAGTAGAACTCGTCGAAGGCCGCCTAAAATGGGTTGCACGAGACCCTCCGTAAGACGTATTGCGGTAGAGGAAGCCACAACGCCACCTCGCGAACGATGCTCACCTGATGTCGTCGCGATCTACCGCTTCCACCGAACGAGATTGGCGGGCCATTGGCTCGCCAATCCCACGTTACTGTCCCCAAGTTATGTCTCGGGATTCTGCAAGTCTGTCGGGCAAAAGTGGAATTGCTGCGAGGGAATCCCTGACGTCGCTGCACAGCTCCGCGTCGGCTTGCGCTCGCGGGAGCCCGAGCGCCTTAACTCACTGCCCGCGCGATGAGAAACGCCGCGCCTGCAGCCAGCGCTCCAATCAGCACCGTCTGCAGCGCACCGCGCAGCTGCGGCGCGCCCGTGAAGCGCGACTTCACGAATCCGAACACGAAGAGTGCGACCATCGTGACTCCAGCCGACACCTTGAGCCCCTCGCGCACGTCGGCCGCAAAAAAATACGGACCGAGCGGCACCATTCCGCCAACCGCATACGCGGCGGCGATCGTGAGTGCGCTTCTCAGCGCGCGCTTGGGATCCGGCGCCTCGAGACCAAGCTCGAAGCGCATCATGAA